>DATAEX010000400.1:0-5263 GCA_036257765.1 Bacteroidales bacterium | reverse complement strand
CACCAGGATAAATTTCTATGCATTTTACAATCCGTTCTCTCAGGAATATGATGGTCAGGCAAAAGCAGTTTCAGAAATGAATAATAATGGGCAGTGGCAGGCTTTGCGAAATACAAGCGATATAAACCGGAGCACCTTTTATTCATTGTATTTAAAACATTCATTCAATGAAAAAGGTGGAGTATTTACATTTGATATAAGCAATTACCATCTTACGGGCGAGAATGTTGCAGCCTACGCACAGGATTCAGACGCATCCGCTGAATTTAAAAACTCCAGCAAGCCGGTTCAGAATGCTTTAAATATTAAAGCAGACTTCATCATACCTTTTGGACATAATATGACCATAAATGCAGGAGCCAGGATGAGAACATACGAGATGTCGGACAGGACTGTAGCTGATTTCAAATATTCCGGAGAGGTTTATTCTGCATATGCAACCTTCAGCCATACTCTTAAGAATTTTGACTGGAACCTGGGATTACGGGTAGAAGAATCTCTTTCGGAATTAAAGCAAGCCTTCCATAAGTCATTTTTGAATATATTACCTTCTGCTGCATTGAGTTATAAAGTATCATCGGACAAATCCTTGAAATTTGCCGTGAGCAATACTGTTAATCGTCCGAATATCTATCAGTTAAATCCTAACTTAAGTATGGACGATCCCTATACTATCCGAAGTGGTAATCCAACTCTGGATCCCGAAGTACGCACTGCAATATCCTTAGAGTATTCCAGGAAGATTAAAAGCAATTTTGGTTCTGTGCGGTTATTTTATAACCGAAACGGCAGTTCAATCAATTATCTGACTTTCCTGAATGATACTTCTGTTTTCGAAACCCTGATCGAAAATCTTGGTACTGTTCATCAGTCGGGTTTCCAATTCACCGGAACATTTAAAGCGGGCCGTATCATAACCTTTATACCTTACCTGAGATTGTATGCGCTGTTTACTGATGGTAACCGGCTAGCAGCTGAATTTCTAATAAAAAACAGAAGTCAGATCGTGGTTGAGCCGGGCTTTTCTTCTGTATTCTCGTTTAAGCATGATATTAATTTAGGAATGAATTTTCAGTATGATTCACCAAGAAATAATGTTTGTGGAAATAGCTTCAGTGATCCCCTTTACATGATTTCGCTTGACAAGACGTTTAAGAAACGGCTTAAGGTTGGCATTGTCAGTACGCTACCGCTAACGACGAAATTTACCTATAGAGGTTCGGAATTTAAAAACGAGGGTTTTTATGCTCATTATGCAGGCGATATACAGCTTCCGAAGGCTCTTTTTTGGTTCAAATTAAGTTATCAGTTTAACTCCGGTAAAAAGCAGGAAGATATAAACCACTCCAGAGAAGATATTGATGCCGTTCCAAAGAAAGGATTTTAAATCACAATTTTAATCCTGAGTCAGACCTGTAATATTGCAGCAATTCTTCGAATGTCTTTCCGTCAATTATCATTCCGATGGCTTTAGTTGTATAAATCCAATCGTTGAAGAAAGAATTGATATAAGAGGGTGAATTATGCAGGCAATGGTCAGCAAAACTACTAAAGGTAGCTCCTGAGTTATAAAATTTATTATAATATGAAGCTATTATCTTGGTAAATTCCTCGTGCCCAATCAGGTTGTAATAAACAGCAAAGAATATCATGCCCATCGTATAGGAGTAAAAGGTCAAATTATGAGTACCATACTGGTCAGGGCGTATATTCTGTAATTCCTTATCAGATTTGAAGTTTGAACAGATTTGTTTCAAATACTGGTTTGCGGCATCACTGACCGCTTTTTCCTTATGATCCAGTTTTTCTGCAAGCAGAAATTGAAGAAATTGCGCTAATCCTTCGTTTTCAATTCTGCAGGGCTGAGTTTCAAGATTTCTTACATTCCATAGATGAGCTAATTCATGATAAATGGTCAGGTATTCTCCGGTTTTTCGGAAATTATCTGCCGTGATGAGTGTAGCAGTAACATCGGATTGAGAACCATAGCCTTCAGGGACTTCAATAATAGTGTATCCCTTATATTCAGGTATTTCTCCGAACCATTCTGAGTAAAGGGTCATCGCATTTTCCATAGCCTTTATCAAGCCAGGGACTCCTGAGCTGTCCTTTTCAAAATGATAGATATTGTTTTTATCCTTACCGCTAACCTGAAATTTGGCAATAGCTATATCAATTCGCCAGGAGGGTTTCTTATTCCGGAATTCATATGTTGTCTGACCTGCAATTACTGTTTTATTTATCAATTCACCTCCGGTTGCAACAACCATTTCTTCAGGGACAGTGATTTTTAGGTGGTAATTATAATATTCCTTTGAAATCATCATCATTTCACTTTCAGTCGGCAGTCCTAATACAGGATATCCAAATCCGTCGGTACGGATAATTGTAAATTCCCTGTCGACATGATCTTTGACGTATCTCCAGCCTGCTTCGGAATATCCGCACAAATAACCGTCATACTCTATTTCAAGTTTTCTATGTTCTCCCGGTAGCAGCTCCTTATTCAGTGAGATTTCAATGAAATTAACCTGAAGCTTTTCCCATCCTTCAATACTCACTATTCTTTGATCAAATGTCAGTGTTGTATCACCTGACTTTACCGACCTGACACTAAGCAAACGATACAACAGAACAGGAATCCGGTTAAGCGGGGAGGGGGTGTTGTTGAAAACAGTTATTAATCCTTTTGCATAGATCTTACCTGAATTATAATCAACCCTCATGTCAAGGTAGTATTCCGATGTTCCAGGAACCCGTTGCGTTTGCTGACTCGATGCTGATATGGCAGTCAACAGTAAAGCAACTGCTAATAGTGATTGTTTAATTTTTAACAGGTTCACTTTCTAAGTTTCAATTAATGTAACAGTAAAATTTTACGACCACCATCTTGCGCCGTACTACTAATTTAATTAATTGAATTTAATTCTGATTAATTCTTTATGAACTTCTGCGTATGCCCATTAAGTTGAATAAGATATACACCCTGAGGTAAATTACTAATATCAATTTGATCATTATTGTAAAAAACTGACTCAATAACGACATTTCCATTACAGTCCATTATTTTAAATGTATTTCCCGGAATATTATTTTTGTTAATAATGATATACTGATTTGCCGGGTTAGGATATATTCGCAGCAATTCTTCTCTATTTACAGATTGGTCATTTAAAGGTATTTCTGTGGATACAGTAACAGTAGCATCGGAGTCAGTAATTCCATCACTTGCTTCTACTTCCAGATCAAAATGAGAATAAATTAAGGAACCTAAAATACTATTATCCGCAACCTTTATAATACCTGTAATACTATCGAGATCGAAAGCTCCATCCCAATAATCATAATAATATTCAAAAGTGATTGAATTTGTATCTCCTTTTATATCAAGCTGCCCCACAAATGTACCGTTTATAGAACTTTTTGGAATATAAAAAGTAGTATCCCTAATAATAGGAGGATTATTATTCACCGATATGGTTACCGGTTTACTAAAGGCTAAATTTGTTGTATCTACCACTCTCATATAAATTGAATAGCTTTCTTTTTTTTCAAAATCAGTAGTAGCATTAATAAATAATACTGAATCAGTCAGTATAAAAGATGAGTTGTCGGCATCATTCAATCCGTCACCTGGAACAAGTTGTATAGAATGTAAATCGTACCTGTTGCCATCTATTACCGAAAGTATGCAGACTGTGTCACCGGGAGAACTGCATTCATCCATAGTTGTATTGGAACATACGATATCCTGCGGTTCAAATTTATTTGTAAACTGATAAACTGTCCCGCAATAAAATGCACTTCCCACATTGGAGTGCGGTGATGCAGCCAGAAAGATACTGTCAGTGGCCAGTACGCTATATCCAAATGCATCATCAGGCTGTAAATCCGAAGGGTATAGTATAGCGGTTTCAGTCATATTGTTCCAGCCATTTTCTGATTTCTCAAAAATAAACGCATAACCGCATGTGTGGTAATCATGATAGTATCGATTGGCACCTACAATTGCAACATTTCCGGACATACTGACCGACATTCCGAAATGATCACCACCTCTTCCGTCTGATGCATACAGCTTTGCAGTTTCAGTCATCGAATGCCAGCCATCTACCGGTTTTTCGAAAATAAAAGCACAGCCTGTCCGTGCATCTTTGCCCCTGCCACTTTCAGAACCAAGAATCAATACTTTTTCATGCAGCTCCATCGAGCCTCCGAAATAATCATCATGAACCAGTGAACGCAATTCTGCAATTGGAGTGGCTGAACTATTCCAGCCGTTAACAGGTCGCTGAAAGACATATACTGCATCATTACCATCAAATATACTACCGGTGGCAGCAATAATATCATCATAGACATCCAGGTCACTTCCCAGAACGCTGTTGGAAGGGTTACCCGGTATTACCAGTTCTGCGTTTTGTGTGGCATCCTTCCAGCCATCAAAGGGTCTTTCAAAAACAAATACGACTCCGTGATAGGAGCTGTTGATGTAATCCTGTCCGTTAGTTACAATAGTATTGTTATGAATAGCTACATCGTTACCAAATTCATTGTTTGGGAATCCAACCTCGCTTGTCAGTTTTGCTGTTTCCGTCATATTTACCCATCCGGAAGCCGGTTTTTCAAAAACATAAACAGCACCTTGAAGTCCAAGTCCGGCAGGAGCCCCAACTATAATAACATCGTTATTTATATCTACATCCATCCCGAAACTATTGTTAGCCCCATCGGAGCGGGTAAGAGTTGCCACTTTTGTCCAGCCGTTAACAGTCCGTTCATACACATGAACTTTCTTAGTCCACCATGATCCAAGAACCAGAATGTTGTTTTCGTAACACATACTTTCTCCGAATCTGCCATTGTTAACGACTTCCTCGTTATCAAATAACAACTGTTCGTGATAGATCTGAGAATGAATGAGCATTGTGTTGCAGCAAATGATAAAGATAAGTGTGAAGAATTTCATGATAATTAGTTATTTATAATGTATTTAGGCCAATTATTCTGATCAGCGATTATGTGGTGTAATTAGTCAATTTCTGCGTGTAGTTTCTGCTCAATGAATTTATATACAGCCATTCATAATACGGAGGTGAGGAATTAAGGTTTTCATTTTTTTTAGCCCATTGGCTAACGTTCGCATGTATGAACTGTTCAGGTTGAGGGATTACTGTTCTTTTTGAAAACAGTATTAAATCTTTGTGCCAGTTTCACCGGATTCAAAAAATTCACGGATCTTTACTGACAGCTCATAAATTCT
>DATAEX010000387.1:0-7927 GCA_036257765.1 Bacteroidales bacterium | reverse complement strand
TAAGGACTTTGATTTTTCAGCAGTTACGCAGGAACAGTTCAGCGGCATGCTAAACGTGGCCCCTGAAGACATCCTGAGCATCCAGGTACTTAAAGATGCTTCTGCTACTGCTGTTTGGGGCTCACGCGGTGCCAACGGCGTGCTTCTAATCGAGACCAAACGTGGGAGCATGGGCAAAACCACCTTTGAATACCTGTACAAGCTCAGCATTCAGCAACAGCCTAAATCGGTTCCCTTACTTGACGGAGATTCCTATTCCATGCTGATGATGGAAGGCATACTGAATTCCGGATCGACGGAAATTCCTGAGGAACTTTCGTACGACAAGGATTGGGAAGAATATTTTAACTATTCCCAAAATACCGATTGGCTCAAAGCAATCACTCAAACCGGCTATTCCCACGAACATAATTTTTCCATGATGGGTGGTGGTGAAAGTGCCCTCTACCGGTTTTCGCTGGGATATCTTGACCAGGAGGGAACCACAAAGGGGACCGATTATACCCGGTTTACTTCCCGGTTTAACCTTGATTATCATGTTTCAAAAAAATTGCTGATCTCAGGTGACCTGTCCTATGTGTTTTCGGATAATGACCTCAGTTATAAGGAACACAACGAATCTAGGAGCCTGAGAGCCCTTGCTTACATTAAGGCGCCTAATATGAGCATATATGACTTCGATAAGGAAGGAAACATATCTGATAATTATTTCTCTCCGGGTGATAATTTTCAGGGGTACGGGTCGGAATGGTATAATCCTGTTGCAATGGCAAATGAAGCAACCTGGAATATGAAGGATCACCGGCTCAGGACTAAGCTTCAGATAAAATATACTATTTTGGATAATCTCACATTCCAAAGCTTTGTGGCATTTGACGCCGATAACCAGCTAGAAAGCAAGTTCCTGCCGCAGAAGGTCACCGGTGTTCAGTGGACATCCACTTACGTAAATCTGGCTTCCGGAATGGATTATCAAAGCACAGTATTGGAAAGTCAGTCGCAGTTGCTGTATACATGGCAAAAAGGCACAAGGCACAAGCTCACATCAATGGTTGCCTTTACCTTATCGGCCAAGAAAAACGGATGGTATTACGGAAGCACATCCAATCTCCCCTCTACCTACCTGACAAATTATGCGCAAAATGCACCTGTGTACTGGATAGGTGACGGTTACAGCCAGAACCGCATGCTGGCCTTTCTGGGATTCGTGCATTACAGCCTGCTCGACCGGTATCTGTTCCAATTCAATATGCGCAGGGAGGGTTCGTCACGATTTGGCTTTGATTCCAGATGGGGATCATTCCCTTCAGTTTCAATAGCTTACCGCGTTTCATCTGAACCCTTCATGCAGAAAATTAAGGTGATCGATGATTTGAAACTAAGGTACAGCTATGGAGTGAATGGTAATCAACCGGGAAGCAGTTATGGATATTTTAATCTCTACAGCACCGGTGAGGAATATATGGACATGCCAGTGGTAGTACCTACCAACCTGCAGCTGGACCATTTCAGGTGGGAAAGAAACTCCCAGATTAATTACGGGGTCGATCTCAGTGCTTTTAAAAATTACTTCGAGGTTCACTTTGATGTATACAGCCAGAAGAGCAAGGACCTGATCTGGGAAAACCTGAGTTTGCCTGCCACTTCAGGGTTTCCTAAGATTACAAGAAACTGGGGCTCCATGGATAACAAAGGATGGGAGCTCATGATTGCGTCGGATGTTTTGCGTAAGGAAAAACTGGGACTGAATCTGAACTTTAATATTGCACATAATGAGAACCGGATCACTGAGATCCCTGAAAACTTCGATTTTGAATTTGGATCTGAAGCCGGTAACGGTCAATATGCCCGCAGGGCACAGGAGGGGCATCCTATAGGAACATTTTACGGATTCCGGTATCTGGGAGTATATCCGACAGATATGGATGCAGTAGCTCACGATGCAAATGGCAATGTAATTCATGATATGCAGGGCAAGTCTTTGTACATGCGTTATGAGAATGCCGACGGCTACAGGTTCAGGGGCGGCGACGCCATATACCAGGATATTAATTATGACGGATTGATCAATGAACTGGATATTGTCAGGCTGGGAAATTCCAATCCAAAATTCATGGGAGGATTCGGATCCAAGCTTACCTGGCATAATCTGGTTGTTACCCTGTTTTTCCATTACCGGATCGGCCAGGATATAGTGAACATGACAAAGATGTACAATGAAAACATGTACTACCGGAATAACCAGAGTGTCTCTGTACTCAACAGGTGGCGACGCCAGGGAGATATAACTGATATTCCCAGGGCATTGTATAATCAAGGCTATAACTGGCTCGGATCGGACCGTTTTGTCGAAGATGGCTCATTTGTCAGGTTTAAAAGCGCAAGCGTCAGTTACAGTTTCGAAAAGCTGGCTGCAAAGGCTAAACTACAGGAACTCAAACTGAATATAATGGTATATAACCTGTATACATGGACCGGATACACAGGCGTAGACCCCGAAGTTCCAATGATAAGTACCGATCCGTTCTTTATAGGGGAAGATAAGGCGGATACACCGCCTCCGAAGAATTATATAATCAGTCTGAATATAAAGTTTTGAAAATGAAGAAATGGTTAAAATACGCTTCATTAGTTATTGGGCTGATCTTCTTTAGCGGCTGTACGGAATGGCTTCAGCTCGAACCTGAGAGCGAACTCACGCGTGAAGAGTTCTGGCAATCGGGTGCTGATGTACAGGCTGTCGTTGCCGGAACCTATAAGGAACTGGCAGGATGTGTGGAAAGGCTGTTCAAATGGGGCGAGATCAGGGCTGACCTGGTTGTCCCGGGACAAAACATCAGCGAAGACGACCGGAAGATAATGGAGGGCTTCATATATCCTGAAAATGACCTTAACCGGTGGAATCAATTATACCGGGTCATAAATTTCGCCAACACGGTTCTGAAGTTCTCTCCCTTAGTGGTGGATCGTGACCAGACCTTTACCGAAAACGAAAGCAAAGCATTTGAAGCTGAGGCCCTTTTCCTCAGGTCGCTTTGTTATTTTTACCTTGTGAGGATATTTGGCGATGTCCCTCTTGTCCTGGAAGCATCGGAGAACGATGCCCAGGATTTTTATCCACCTGTAACCTCTCAGGATGACATTTTCCTGCAGATAATTGATGACCTGAATATTGCTGTGGTGAATTTACCTACGTCCTATGCAAAAACAGAATATAACAAGGGACGGGCTACCAAATCAGCCGCGTACTCTTTGCTTGCCGACGTTTACCTGTATTTTGAAAAATATCAGGCCTCCGTTAATGCATGCGATGAGGTTATTAACAGCGGATTATACGGGTTGATCGACGGAGAAGATTGGTTTATGAATTTCTTTCCGGGCAATTCTAATGAAAGCATATTTGAAATCCAGTTTGACAAAGATCTAAACCAGACCAACATGCTGTATCGGATGATGGCACCTGCAATAGGAGGGAGCTATCCCGATGGAAATGATGAATTCAGGGTATCACCTTTTTTCGTCATTGATTTTGAGGAAAATCCCGGCGACCGGAGAGCCGGAAACAGAACTTATTTCGAATTTTCCGGTGGCGGATGGTACGTCTTTGATAAGACTTATATATTATGGAAATATGTGGGCACTGAGTCAACCTCGGGCGTGTCGGGTGGTGGAGCTGCCGGTTACCGGATGGGTAATAAAGAGAGCGATGCGCACTGGATCATCTATCGTTATCCCGATATACTTCTGATGAAGGCGGAAGCGCTAGTACAAATGAATCAGTTTTCGGAGGCGATCGATCTGATTAATATGGTAAAAACCAGGGCGCTGCTGGATCCCATATCCGGAATTACAAACAAGAATATGCTCGAGGACATGATAATGGAAGAGAGAGCCAGGGAATTCTGCGGGGAAGGAAAGCGATGGTTTGATCTTGTACGTATGGCACGCAGGAACAACGGAGAAAGAATCAATCGTTTCATTGAAATTCTTGCTGATAATAAATCCTATGAAAAGGCGGAGATTATCCGAAGCAAGTATTTAAATCCTTACAGCTGGTATCTGCCCATACACCAGGATGAGATCGATCAGAATAATAAACTGGTTCAGAATCCCTATTATATCAACCAGTAAGAAATGAAAAGAGCTACTGCAAATATTACCTTTCTGTCTCTTATGCTGGCCCTGTTCTCTGGCTTGATTTCCGGCTGCAGAGAGGAAATAATACCTGAAGCATTCTTTGAGGAGGATGAACTGCTGATTTCTGCCTACCTGGAGCAACACTCCGACGAATTCTCAACCCTGATAAGGGTTCTGGAGATAACTGAATTGAAAAATACCCTGAATGCTTACGGGCATTATACTTTTTTCGCCCCTGACAATAAGGCATTTGAAAACTTTTGTACCCGGTCGGGTAAAAGTTCCGTCGAAGAATTTGACAAAGAGTACCTGACTACCCTTATTAAATATCACCTTATCGGTGTGGAAACTGAAAGCTCCTATTTCAGGAACGGAGCTCTTAAGGATACCACTTATTCGGGAGATTACCTGGTCATCACCTTTTCGGAGGGAGGACTGGAATCCATTCATGTTAATGAGGCACTTATTACAGAACGGGATATTCCGGTCGGGAATGGATTTATTCATAAAATTGACGCAGTATGCGCACCGATTGTCGGTTCAGTAATGGACCGGCTGAATGAGTCGGATGACCTGACGATATTTACTGAAGCGCTGGAACTCAGCGGCCTTTCGGATAGCCTTAATACTGTTATTATCAGTTTTAACGAAGACATGGTTTTCAGGAGCCGGTTCACGCTGTTTGCGGAACTCGATGAGGTTTACATCCAGAACGGAATAAATAGCGCTGCAGATTTGATTGCCCGGTACTCCGATTCGGGCGATCCTACCGATAAGGAGAATGGTTTTTACAAATACATGGCCTATCATATTGTCCCCGGTCTATATTATCTGAATGAGATCGACTCATTCAATTATCCCACTCTGGCGAAGAACATGCTGATCAATGTACAACTTCAAAGTGATGTTTACCTGAATCGCCATACGGATACTGAGGGTGAAAAGATCATTACCGTAAATGAAAGCACTTCGAACCGGCAGGCTAAAAATGGTGTGATACATTGTATCGACAAGATCCTGGAGCCTTATGTTCCCGAACCGGTGTATTTGATTATTGACCTGACCGATTATCAGGGCATAACCCTGGGACACATTTATGATGAAAGGGAGCTTGAAGACATGCAGGGTATTACTGTCAGGAATACAGGAATCTATTTCAGAAACTCCATACTTGGCGACGGAGAAACGAACCTCCAGACTACAAGCGGTAAAGTGGGGTGGACCGTAGAATTTGAAATACCTCCAATCCGGCATGGACAATACGATATTTACCTCCACTGGGCAAGTCATCAGGAGCATTGCCAGTGGGTACAGGCATTTTGGGACGGCGGCAGGTTAGGCAATCCCTTTAGCTTTGTTCAAAGTAAAAGATGGCCCGGCGTGGAATGGAAATATGATTTCAATACCAGTCAATGGCTGGGGAGAGTGCTGCTGAACGAAACCAGCTCTCACATATTGAAGTTCATCGCATTGGAAAGCGGGTACGGCAATTTTGATTATATGGTTCTCATACCGGCTGAAAATTAATAACATGGACAGGAGATTTGCAAATAGTTTTAGGAAGGTACTGATGATCGTGATCACACTGTCAATTGCATACCTGCTGTATACCTGTACGTTGAACAGCGAAACCGAGGATCATTTTAACAATCCTCCGGGCAGTAACAGCGACTACCTGTTGTCGCTTATCAGCGAGAATGATAATTACAGCATGTTTTACAGCAAATTGATTGAACATGGATATGATAAGTTACTAGCTAAAAACCAGTATTTTACTGTTTTCATACCTGTTAATTCCGCATTTGAAGGTATACCTGAATATACTGCTGAAGAATGGAAGAAAATAATCGGATACCATATTGTTTATGCCAGTTTATATTCCACGGATTTCGGCGATCTCAGACTGCGCACAGTCAATGGAAAATATCTGAAAATGCGTCCGGTCGACAGTGAATTCAGGATAGCCGAATCTACTATCAATATGGTCAATGTGGATAATTATTGTCAGAATGGGGTGATTCATGAAATTGACAGTCTGATGATCCCCAAGCCTAATCTGTATGAATATATCATGGCACTTGATTCTTCGTACAGCATTCTGAAGAACTTTCTGACTTCAATGGACAGGCGGTACATCGATTATGAAAAAAGCATTCGCATAGGTGTCAATAATAACGGAGATCCTGTCTACGATACAGTTTGGAAAACAGACAACTATTATCTTGATAACATTGCTGCCCTCAATGATGAAAATGAGGCTTATACCGCATTTATTCCATCAAATACCGATGTCAATGAAGCTCTGAATTCCATAGCCGGATATTTTGGAGATATTAATGAGATGGATGAGGAAACCTATCATCAGCTTCTTTTCATTGCTTTCAGCGGAAGTTTCATGCGGGAAGCCGTAACTCAGGAAAATCTGCCCGATACAATCATTTCAGTGACCGGCAAGACACTGGCCAGGTCGAATCTCGACTTTAAAAATGCCGACCTGGAAATGAGCAACGGCATTGTGCACCTGCTTAACGGGATGACAATTCCTAAGACCTTTTTTCTGACACCTATTACTATTGAATGCGATCAAAAAGAGAACCGGACTGTATCGAATACCATTTATGCCATTGAACAGTTAAGTGATTCACGGGCAACACAGGGATCATATTTATATTATGGCTGCCGGTTTGTGGGCGATTACCTGGAATTCAATGTTCATATGGTTTATAAAACAACATACTGGTTTACATGGACGGGGCCTAAACAAGGACCGTCACATTACCAGGTGTTTGTAAAGGATGATATAACCGGTGAATTCGTGAATGTTGGCCCTCCGGTAAACAATTGGACCAAAATAGCCTGGAAGCCGGTAGCTTCCGGCACCTACGCCTTTAATGAATTTGGCACCAAGACCGTTCGGTTTGTGATCGTAGACGAATTGCCTGTTGTTGGCTTTAACGCCATTTACGTGGATTATATAAAACTTACACCTGATGAGATTTATGTGCCGTAACCTCTATATAAATACTATTCAGGTTTGCCTGTCATTATCATTCCTTTTTGGCATGAATCTCTCAGGACAGGAAACCGGATTCAGGGTTAAAGGAACGGTATTTTCAGCCAGGACCGGTTTACCAATCCCCGAAATAGGAATAAGGCCTGTAAATGCATCCATAGAGCCTGTCAATACTGATTCAGCCGGGGAATTTGAAATATTGCTGCCTGATGCGAACGAACAACTGCAATTTTCTTATCCCGGATATAAAGACAGACTGGAATTTGTAAACGGCAGAGAAAATATAACCGTATGGCTGCTGAACGAGAATGATGTCTCTCTCAGCGATCCGGTTATAATGCCTTTCAGGCCTGTTTCATACAATAATATTCCCGGAGCTGTAAGTGCCAGTGGCACTGAGGTATTTAAGAACTCCCCGGCATCATCGTTTTGTCAGGATCTTCAGGGCACAGTGAGTGGATTAAACGTCACAGGCCGTTCGGGTATGCCGGGCGAAGGTTCATTTATCCACTCACGTGGATATTCATCAATATTCTCATCATCCGTTCCGCTGGTTGTTGTTGACGGAATGATCGTCAGATCGGAAGGCTTTCAGGATCCTATAATACATGGATATCATAATAATCCGCTCGTTGATCTCGATAAAAGGGATATTTCCAGTATTGTATTGCTGAAAGATGCTGTAGCGTGCGGAATTTATGGTATAAAAGGATCAAACGGGGTATTGCTGATTAATACAATTCCTCCCCAGGGAGGAAAAACAACCCTTGATGTATC
>DATAEX010000381.1:0-2526 GCA_036257765.1 Bacteroidales bacterium | reverse complement strand
TATACCCTGCAGTTCGCATTCCTGGGATATTCACAAAAGGTTATCTCGATTACTTTGGATAAGGATCTTTCTTTAAACTTTTCTATGCGGCATATTCCATTTACAATGAAGGAAATTGTAATTTCTTCTGTAAATAATGAAAAACTGGTTTTCAGTTCGCTGGCTGCCCAAACAACTATTGATCCATCGCAGGTTCAAAGACGGTCGGCTGCACTGGGAGAAACAGATATGCTAAAGTCACTCGATAATTTGCCCGGAATTAGTTTTCAGAGTGACGGTTCAAGCTATTTTTCAGTAAGAGGGGGCGGACGTGATCAGAATTTGATTCTTCTTGACGAAGCACCCATATTTAATCCTTCCCATCTTCTGGGATTATTCACCCCGATTATCCCCGAGGCCATTAAGCATACTGAGGTTTACAGGGCCGATTTTCCTGTTCAGTTTGGAGGCAGGCTTTCGTCAGTTATTGATATCCGTGCTCGCGACGGTAATATGACCAGGTTTTCAGGAAATGCGAGCATTGGTCCTGTTTCGACGCGCTTCAGTCTTGAAGGACCTTTTAAAAAAAACAGCAGCTCCTGGTTTTTATCATTCAGAGTATCCACATTTGGATTCCTGGTTAAAGCTGCAAATCCATCAGTAGAGAATTTTTATTTTACCGACTTCACTTCAAAATTCAATTTCCGGCTTGGCAAACGTGACAGATTATTTCTTACACTTTTTGCAGGTAAGGACGCTTTTATAAATAAGCCGGGCCTGGTAAGAAATGGAATCGAATGGAGCAATACAACAGGAACTCTTAGGTGGTCGCATATTTTCGGCAACAGACTATTTTCAAATACAACGCTGTATGCAAGTAAATATGACTATTCACTATACACGAATTATGATAAAAAAACCTATTGGAACTCCGACATAACCAGTTCAAACCTTAAATCGGAATTTACCTGGTATATCAATCCGGCCAATAGCGTGCGTTTCGGATTCAATGTAAGCGGATATTTTTTTAATCCCGGTAATTATTTAAATGCAGGTCGTATTCTTGACACAATGAGGGTTTCCCAGGTAAATTCATCAGAACTTGTACTATATGCGGGCGATGAAGTTGACCTGGCAAAGTGGCTGAAAATGAATGCAGGTATAAGGTTATCCAACTGGAGTAATTATGGAGAAGCATTTAATATAGTGTACGACGATGATTTCAGCCCTGTATCGAGAAATGAATATGCAAAAGGAGTCAGGTATTTCAGCAGCAACTTTCTTGAACCAAGAATTTCATTATCACTTAAAACCGGTAAACTGAGTTCCGCAAAATTATCCTATAACCGAACTATTCAGCACATCAATCAGATAAACAACAGTATCAGTCCTTTGAATGCTCTTGAAGTCTGGCTCCCGTCTGGCCCTAATATCAAACCACAATATTCAGATATCTATGATATCGGATACCTTAAAATATGGCCAGGGAGGAATATAGAGCTGAGTGCTGATGTGTATTACAGAAATTTGTACAATCAGTTAGGATATTCAGCACATGCCGAACTTTTCCTCAATCCTGATCTTGAGGGCGAGCTCAGGCAGGGTAATGGTTCAGGATATGGTTTTGAGATTATGTTAAAAAAAGAAGCCGGCCGGTTAAACGGTCTTATTGGTATAGGCAGTTCAAGGAGTTTTCTGCATATTGAGGGTTTGAATAATAACATTGAATACCGTTCGCATTATGATAAACCAATTGATTTTTCCCTGTCAGCAGAATATCGATTACGTCCGCGGTGGATTGTGAACATGAATCTGATCTATACTTCAGGCATGACTCTTTCAACGCCATCGGGATTTTATTACTACAGGGGGGCACAGGTCCCATATTATAACGGGTTGAATAATGACCGCCTTCCGGCTTACCGAAGAGTGGATATAGGCTCAACCTGGCAATTAAATAAACAAGGCAAAGCATTTCAGCATTTTTTCAATATTTCATTTTACAATTTCTTTAATACCAGAAATTTCGCCTTCCTTAATTTCAACAAGATCGAAGGAGATGATAACAAATTTTATATCCCGGCCGATCATTTGAATCCGCAATTGCAGATCAGTACTTACCGGTATATTTATTCCATAATTCCTTCATTTAATTATAGTCTGAAATTCTGAATGAAAAGAATCCTGAATATCATTGTAATAATCAGTTTCATTTGCGGATGTGAACATGAAACGGAATGGGAAATAAAACCTGATCAATCAATCCTTATTGCTGATTGCATCATTACGAATGAATTCAAAAGGCATGAAGTCTATTTATACTGGTCATCAGACAGCCTTAATCAACCGGTTACAGGGTATTCAGGTGCAGCGATTGAGATAACCGACGGTATAAATTACTATTCTTTTTCAGAAGATGTGATTAACAGCGGAAAGTACTATTCCGATGTTGCCTTTAGGGCCACAGCGGAGCGAAATTACAGGCTGACAATATCATTTGAAGGAAATTCAGATACAGCTTTTGCCTCGATGACAGGGGTTTCGCCC
>DATAEX010000370.1:0-3208 GCA_036257765.1 Bacteroidales bacterium | reverse complement strand
GTCTGATTTTACTGTCTGATAATCTTGAGCCATCATATATGATAGGTCAATCAAGGAAAGGATAATTAATAATTCTATTATTCTCATGATTTTATAATTAATGTAGTATCCTCTTTTTCTGTTCGTTAAGGGACATAGTTTACAGCGTTCAAGGCACATGGTTTACACTAAATTTGTGCTTAGCCTTGTTGATTGTTGTTTTTCCCTTATATCCTTTTCATTAAAATATCCTAAAAATACATCTCTGTAAAATACTTTCCAAATGCCATTACCAACTTCTTCTGCGGCTACTCGTTTGCCAATCAGGCTGCGGGTTAAATATACCCAGTAATAGGATTTCCATCTTATGGAACCGCTTTGCGTCACATTCATTACCTTCATCTCTGAAGGGTATACCCATTCCTTGATGTATTCCGGGAATGGCCTTTCTGAGAATGTATGGACACTCGCCGGGGTTTCCATGCCCAGGGCTTCATGAGGTCTTACGTAATCATATTCCCTTAAAAAACTATCCAATTTTCTTTGTTGTGACTTGATATCAAAGCCGGATGGTTTGGCACATGCTGCCTTTAAATCCCTATGCATTCGTTCATGTCTTCCGTTTTGCTCCGGATGAGCAGGATCGGAAAATACCGGCAGGATCCCTAGGTCTATAAACCAGTAGGATAATCGTGTATAGCGCTGAATAGAGCTCACTGAACCGAATGGAGATCCGTTATCGGTATGTATCTGTTTGGGAAGCCCATATTTTCTAAATACCCTTGTAAATTCAGATTTTGCTGACGCAAAATCTTCTTCCATATGTGCTTTGGCTGCAAATAAAAACCTGCTTTTTGAATCAGCGATTGTCAATGGATGGCAGTACTTCATGTTTCCCATCTTAAATTTCCCCTTATAATCCGCACTCCAGACTTCATTACACTCCTGGGGATCAAAGATTGGATAAAGTGGTTTAACTCTTCTTAATCGCTTCTGTGGACAAACTAATCCATGCCTGGATAGAATATTATGTATCGTAGTTACAGAAGGAATTTCTGTTCCGTCAAAAACCTTAAACAACAATTTTTTTATTTTTTTGGCGCCCCATTTATCGTGTTTTTCCTTAAGCAACTGGATTTCTTTTTCTACTTCTTCTTTTGTTCGATTCGGATGATTAATTGGAGCTTTAGATTGTTCCAGCAATCCTTTTATACCGTCTTCTTCATACCTGCTTATCAGCTTGTATGCGGTAGGACGTGAGATTTCAAAAAATCGACATAATTCAGAAATTGAATATTTTTCTGATAGCCATTCACAGATAAATTCTACTTTTTGTTCCATAGTTGTTGTTTCTTTCCAAGGCATGGTAATTTGTTTTTTTATCCAAATTACAACTTTGAAAAGTGTAAACTATGTCACTTGAACTTTGTAAATGATGTCCGTTGAACATACCGCATTGCCGCCAACGCCCGCGTGTATGAGCCGTTGCGTTGCAAATGCGCTTACTTGTCTAGGTACACCAAGGTAACCAAAAGAGATGACCTACGCAAACCCACGGCCAGCAATGGCTTATACACGTTGTTAGCGGTTGTTTATTATTTACTGCTTGATTTTGAAATTAGTCCTAAATTAAAACCTATAATTATTGCAAGTTGAAGTATTGATATTGGCAAGATTCTCCAATTTAAGGTATAAGAAAAGTATTGAAAAGTTATTATATACAAAATCAAAGATCCTATCCAAAATATTACAGAAATGTATATTGCTCGCTTTATTAAATGAGATTTACCTAACCTTTTAGCACCGATTGAACCTATGACTAGCACAGGAGTAAAGAAGATAAAACTAATTATTCCATAGAATTGAACTATTCCCGAGAAATAACTTTCAGCTATTGAAGAATCAGATCTCATAAATAACCACAATACAGCATATCCCAGTAAAGATGTAAAAAGTAATTCTGCTATAATTAATAATATCCAAATTGTATTATTTCTTATCATATAGTGTGTGTTTGTCGGGTAACTCAGGCGGATTACTCCGCCCTTGTCCCCTAAGAACCGTACGTGACAGTTTCCCGTCATACGGCTCAGGCAACCTCAAGGCGGAATGAACCACCCGGCAATATATAAAAATTCAGGCGATAAATCTGCATAACTTTCTGTTAGAGAGATAAGCGTCCCATTCCGGAAGAAAAGGATTAGCGTTGCCTGCAATGAGCTTATGGCGAAAGATTTTGAAAAGAGCGAACATTCTGAGCAAGATGGTTTTTCCATTATGGAACTTGCCGAAGAATTGCCATTTTCTATTGCCAATGGTCATAAACAGTAGTGAAACGATCTTCCTGTATCCAAGATTGTTGTGCCGTCTCCTTGCCCAGTTCCAGATGTTCCGCCACAGGATCCTGTCCAGTTTAAAGAATACTTTCTTTGAACAAGAGTGTCTGTGGTAATTGGCCCATCCGGTTATGACCGGGTTCAGATTGCGGATTAATACAGCGGACTGATTCCCCCTGTGCTTAATAATTATTCCTTTTAGTTTTGCAATTACTGCTTTGATGCTATCTTTGGACGGTTTGATCAGGACTTTCCTGTTAGGGTACATCCTGATGTTTTGTCCGAGAAAGTCAAAGCCTTCGGTAATATGCGTGATTTTGGTTTTCTCAGCAGATAGTTGAAGCCCTCTTTGGGTGAGAAATTCCTCTATAAGAGGTATGACCTTGTGTACCAGTATATCCTTATCGTTTGCGGTGACAATGAAGTCATCTGCGTAGCGAATAAGGTGGATTTTATGCTTATTATTCTTACGGCAACCATCCCTTCTAATGGAGATGCCAAAGGCTTTATCAAGCATATTTTCAAGGCCATCGAGGGTCATGTTGGCCAAAGTGGGAGATATTATTCCCCCTTGCGGAGTACCATCAACTGTTGGGAATAACTTTTGGTTTTCCATAACCCCGGCTTTTAGCCATTGTTGCAACACCTTTTTGTCCATCGGGATATTCTGCATCAGCCATTGGTGGCTGATATTATCAAAGCATCCTTTAATGTCCCCTTCTAGTATCCATGTGGCGCTGTCCTCTCTGGAAAGATGAATAAAGCATCTTTCTAAAGCATCATGGCAACTGCGGTTACGCCTGAAGCCATAGGAGCTTTTATCAGCCAGCGTTTCAGATACAGGTTCAAGGGACAGAAGGTGTAAAGCCTGGAATGCCCGGTCTTTCATGGTG
>DATAEX010000359.1:0-9105 GCA_036257765.1 Bacteroidales bacterium | reverse complement strand
TATACTGGTTTTATCCTGTGGTTAATTGGTATGCCGCTTTATCATGGGGGACTTTCTTCCTTTGTTCTCTGTATAATATTTATTGCCAATGTGTTATTCTGGCGGCATCTTGAAGAAAAGGAACTTGAAACAAGATATGCCGGCTATAAGGAATATAAGAAAAGCACTTTATTTTAATCAGAATAGTTATCTCTCACAGGTAAAAAGAAAAGTACTTCGGAGATGCTGCATTGAATGTTGTTTTTATTTGTAATTTGGTTTCAAAGTTGAATTGCTGAATCATGAAGTTGTCCTTTTTCAATCGTTTTCTGACCTTGTGGATCTTCCTGGTGATGTTTGCCGGTGTTCTCATTGGCTATTTCCTGCCCGGCATATCACAATTCTGGAATTCATTAAGTTCTGGAACTACCAATATTCCTATCGCCATTGGATTGATTTTGATGATGTATCCGCCGCTGGCAAAGGTTAAATATGAAAAGCTACCATTGGTTTTTAAAAACTTAAAGCTGCTTGGTCTTTCTCTAACTCAAAATTGGATCACAGGACCATTTATCATGTTCTTCCTGGCCATCCTATTTCTGCATAACCATCCGGGTCTTATGACAGGAGTTATTCTGGTGGGTTTGGCCCGATGTATTGCCATGGTACTGGTTTGGAACGATCTTGCCAAAGGAGATACGGAGCTGGCTGCGGGACTGGTAGCATTTAATGCTGTATTCCAGGTATTCCTGTATTCGGTTTACGCTTATGTTTTTATTACGATTTTGCCTCCTTTATTTGGATTGGAAGGTTCTTCGGTGGAAGTTTCCATATCTGAAATTGCAGTTACCGTTCTTATTTATCTCGGAATTCCTTTCGCTGCCGGACTGATTACAAACCTTGTTCTTCGAAGGACAAAGGATGATGAATGGTATTATAAAAAATATGTTCCCCGGGTTTCTTTGCTGACCCCAACAGCATTGCTGTTCACCATATTTGTTATGTTTTCACTTAAAGGAGATAAAATAATTGAATTGCCTCTTGATGTAATAAGAGTGGCCATTCCTTATACCATTTACTTCGCGATCATGTTCTTCAGTACATTTTATATATCGCGCCGGATGGGAATTGATTATGAGAAATCAACCACCTTGTCATTTACAGCAGGAAGTAACGATTTTGAGCTTGCGATTGCGGTTGCCATCGCCGTTTTCGGAATTAACTCACAAGCAGCGTTCGCCACAGTGATCGGGCCACTGGTCGAAGTTCCGGTCTTAATACTGCTGGTCAATGTTGCACTTGCATTCAAAAGAAAGTATTGGATGGCAGTTTAAGAAATATTCATATGTCACAGACTGAAGAAATCTGGCTAAATCTCAGTGAGAAACTCAGGGCATTCATTTATCATAAAGTGGCCGACAGGGAAGCTGCAGAAGATATTTTACAGGAATTGTTCCTGAGAATTCATTTGAAAATTGATACACTGAAAGATCAGACCAGGCTTAAGCCATGGCTTTACCAGGTAGCGCGCAATCTTATTAATGACTACTTCAGGGATATTAAGCAGCGGAGAGGCGCCATGGATGCTCCTCCCGGAATTGAAGATACTGAAAATGACCAGTCGGTCATGGAAACAGCGGTGAATGATATGATCGGGATGATGAAAGAACTTTCAACTGCAAGCTGCGAGGCTTTATGTATGACTGAAATAGAAGGCTTAAGCCAGGCTGAATTTGCGAAAAAAGCCGGGATTCCTTATTCATCCGCAAAATCACGTGTTCAGCGTTCAAAAAAACTCCTGAGGGATATGCTGATGAAGTGTTGTCATTATAATTTTGATAAATATGGAACAGTATTGAGCATTTCTCCAAAGCATTGTTGCTGCTGCAATCCGGCATAAAACACAAATCTTTTTCTTCAATAGTTGCGTCTGTTTAAGGAGGTTCGCGTCTATGGTAAAACAAAAAAATTATTACCATGGACCATATCTATCAAATTTT
This sequence comes from Bacteroidales bacterium, assembly GCA_036257765.1. Taxonomy (GTDB): domain Bacteria; phylum Bacteroidota; class Bacteroidia; order Bacteroidales; family UBA10428; genus UBA5072. Next base: position 7,126 of record DATAEX010000359.1, on the reverse strand, counting down.
AGAATTCATTGTCAAATCTTTCATTCACATCTGGCCTTACCTGCTGATCTCAATTCCCCTGGCCGTTTTTGTTAACCTGTCGGGTGCTTCCCGGTATATTAGTAAAGCGCTGAGCCAAAAACCGATCATTTCAGTGTTTCTGGCAACTGCAATAGGCGCCATAAGTCCGTTCTGTTCCTGTGGTGTGATTCCTGTCATCACATCCCTTCTTGTAAGCGGTGTTCCTCTTGCGCCTGTTATGTCATTCTGGATTGCCTCACCTTCAATGGACCCCGAGATTTTTTTTCTAAGTACAGCAACAATCGGGTGGGAATTATCTGTATGGCGGCTTGCAGCAACATTTGTCATCAGTCTTTCAGCCGGAATTACCACTCATTTTCTGCAGAAAAGAGGATTTTTCGGGAATGAGATTGTAAAAGTAATGAGCAGATCGGGATCTAAATTGACAAAGGAGAGAACCTTATATGTTCCGGAGATACAAAATCTGCAAATGGCAGGTATAGGAAATAAGACTGGAACTGATTCAGAGGCGATGTGCTGCGTTTCATCAAGTATCCTTTATAGTGAAAAACCAAATAGTCGCGATTGTACCTGTAGTAAGGGAAAAGATCAGTCAAAATATAAGAAAATCCTGAAAGAATGCCTGAAAGCGTTTCTCATGGTGTCAAAATTCATGATGCTGGCTTTCTTCGTTAATGCACTGATAAAATTCTATTTGCCTGAAAACTTTATAAATAATTATATTACTGTCAACAGTTCGTTTTCTGTTATTATTGCAGCGCTGATCGGGATACCTTTTTATACGAGCAATACAACCGCACTGCCTCTGGTTAGCGGATTTCTTTCAATGGGCATGAATCCGGGTGCGATACTTACCTTCCTCATTGCAGGTCCGGTTACTACGCTGCCGGCCATGATGGCCGTTTGGGGAATAGTAAAGCCAAAAGTTTTCTTCATCTTTCTGGCTTTCGGACTGATAGGTTCAATTGTTGCAGGGTATATGTATAATCTGGCAGGTTAATTGAAATTAAATTTTGATTAAAAATGCAGGATTGTAAGAACATCCACTTTACCGATCTGTTTTTACCCGTGAATTGATCCGGTTTCTTACTAACCTTAAAAACTGTGAATATGAACATCCCTACCGAACCTATAGGAAGTATTCCCCGTCCTTCAGAATTAATTGAAGCAATAACTTCAGCTGTGAAAGACGATAAATTGCAGGAATTATATGAAAATGCTGTTGAAACAACAGTAAAAGAATTTGAAAATACGGGATCACCGGTTATTTCGGATGGTGAACAGACCAAGCCCAGCTTTGTCACCTATCCACTGCATGGATTGTCCAATATCAAAGAGGGGGGCATGAAAATTCCATTTGCCGACGGTCATTTCAGACAGCTGCCCCTTTTAACCAGAGGGCCATTCAGATATGGAAGCTATGCTTATCAATACCTTCAAAAAGCACAAAAATATGCAAATGTCCCTGTAAAACAGGCTGTTATATCAGCATCGGCATTAAGTCTGATCTATCCTACGGGTGGCATTGAAGGGTATCCTCAGTCGGAATTTATTAAGGATCTTTTGAATGAATGTGAAAAAGACATCAGGCAGTGCCTGATTAATAATGCGTATAAAGTGCAGATGGACTTCACTGAAGGCAGATTATCTCTTAAACTCGATCCGTCGGGCGGAGTATTAAGGCAATTCATTGACCTCAATAACCAGGTGTTTAACCGGTTCAGTGCAGAGGAAAGAGTGAGATTAGGCATCCATGTGTGTCCGGGTGGCGACCATGATTCCACGCACAGTGCCGACGTGGATTATACTCAATTTTTGCCAGCAGTTTTCAGATTAAACGTGGGAAATGTTTATCTCCAACTGGCAAGCGAAACCGATCGCAAAAGGATTTTGCGGACTATTAAGGAACATATTCGCCCCAATCAGCTCGTATTTATAGGTGTAATTGATGTGATCAATCCAAGAATTGAATCGGCTGAAGAGGTTCGTGATTGTGTAATTGAAGCTGCAGAATTTATCCCGGTAAATCAGCTTGGCACAACCGATGATTGCGGATATTCTCCTTTTTGCGATGATGTTTCCACAACCCGTGATACGGCATTTGCCAAAATCAGATCCAGGATCGAGGGGACCAGGCTTGCAACAGAAGTGCTGTCAAAACAATACGAAATTGTGATCTGATAATTGTTTTGCCGGTTGATTACGGATCTACTTCGAATGAAACAGCTTCCTCAACGGGAACGGAAAGAATTCCGGAGTTGAGGACCGGTATGCCTTATAATCCTCACCAAAGAAATTTTGCAATTCAGTTTCTTCACCACTGATATATATTTTAAACAAAATATACGCCAGTATACTTGTAGTAAGCACCAGCCAGGAGTCCATCATGAACGATACGCCGGGAAACAGAAAAAGGATAATGGCAGTATAAAGCGGATTGCAGCATAAATAAAAGGCGCCGCGCGTCACAAGTTTAGTCTCCTTTATTCCTTTCAGCAATGCTGGAATCGTAGAAAAGTACATGATAAATCCCAGGACAACCAGTGCCAGACCTGTAAAGAAAAGGATTCTGTTATTATCCGGGAAATACTTAAATGATCCTTTAAAAATAAGGCTGAGGATAATAGTGATTGCCAGCCAGGGTAGCACAATCCGGCCGATTTTGGGACCTACGCCATAGAAGTTAAGTTTTTGCATAGTAATGTTTAAAAGTTAATGCTTCGGGGAATTTTAAGCAAATTAAAAGAGTATTTTTATTCCTTATTCAAACTGTCTCGAAAATATAATAGATATTTTCAGGCTGGCATCTCATAAAAATGTAGGGTGCAAAATTTTAGGCATGGTAACCGAAGCAGATTGGAACAATCAAAATCCGGAAGATTATTATCCTTATCCTGATGTTGTATTCGAAGCTTTTGGCACAGACCGACTGATGTTTGGAAGCGACTGGCCGGTATGTACATTAGCTCAGTCATACGCATACGTTGCAGAACTATTGGAAGGATATATTTCTCATTTGTCTCCCGCGATAACCGAAAAAATCATGGGTGAAAATTGCTCCTTGCGTTACAGACTTCAAAAGTAATCGATGGCACGTTATAAACTTTTAATTGAATATGACGGATCACGTTATCATGGCTGGCAACAAAATGCAGGTGTGAAGACTATTCAGGGTGAAATAATCAAAGCGTGCGAACAAATTTTCAATACCAGGAAAATTGAATTATATGGCTCAGGTCGAACCGATGCGGGTGTACATGCACTTGGGCAGGTTGCACACCTGGATGTTCCTACGCAGATGCATGCTGAAGATATAGGATTGCGGCTAAATGGAATTCTGCCTTATGATATTCACATCCTGAATTCAGAAAGTTGTGATGAAAAGTTTCATGCCAGGCATAGCGCTATAGCAAGAAGTTATGTATACATTATTTCGCAAAGGCGTTCGGCATTTGGCAAGCGGTATACATGGTGGGTAAAGGAAGATCTGTCTGTCGATAAGATGTATAAAGCTTCAGAAGCCTTCAGGGGGTTTCATGATTTCAGCTCATTCGGTGCTGCATCAGCAGATGATATTTCGACGCTGGCAGAAATAAAACATATTGAGATCAGGAACGAAGGTAAACTGATCATTATTCACATCCTTGGAACTCATTTTTTATGGATGATGGTCAGAAGAATCACAGGGGTATTGGTTTATGCGGGCAAGGGTAAATTAACAGTTAAAGAAATTAAAGGATTTCTGCATAAACATTCCGAAAGGCCATCGCAGCTTGCAGCGCCTTCAGCAGGCTTATTTCTGCAACGGATATATTATCCCGGAGAATCTTTTGATTACCATGCTGAGATCCCGTTGATTATAAGATGAAACTTATTAATACTGCCTTATTAGTTCATGAGGGGTAATGTAAAAGTAAACGTAGATCCCTTGTTTACTTCACTTTCAATATAGAATTGTCCTTTATTTATTTTGATGAATTCGGCAGATAGCATAAGACCCAAACCTGTACCCGGTTCATCGGCTGTTCCTTTAGTAGAATGATTAATGTCGGTATGAAACAAAGATTCCAGTTTTTCCCCTGGTATGCCTATGCCTGTATCTATAATTTCTATCGCTAAAAAGTTTTCTTCCTTTCTTGTTTTGATCTTTACCGTACCTGATTTATGTGTAAACTTGACGGCATTTGACAATAAATTCCGAATCACTGTTTTGATCATATCGATATCTGCAATTACACTTGCAGGAGAATAGTCCTTAATAAGTGTTATTTCTTTCAGAGCTGCCTGTCTGGAAATAAGTTCACTACTTTCATTAAGTATTCCCCCGATATCGAAAACCACCGGATTATAGGATATTGTATTTGTCTGTGTCCTTGACCATGACAGCAGATTTTCGAGCAACCTGTAAGTCTCGTCAGCTGTCTCATAAATCATTTTTATAATATTTTTCCTTTCTTCTTCTTTAATATTCTTATCATTATCCAGCAAATATTCAGTAAATCCCAAAAGTACAGTAAATGGATTTCTCAGATCATGCGACAGGATAGAGAAGAACCGGTTTTTCGTAGCAATTTGTTTTTCAAGCTCTTTATTGTACTCTATATTTTTCTCCTGGCTAATTTTCAAATCATGAAAGAAAGTTTCTATCGGCTTTTTAAAACCACTTTGAATATTTGCTTTATATATCAGGTAAAAAGATACGATTTTGAAAATGTGCCCTACTTTATTTATGTAGTCGTAATTTCCAATATACAATGTAAAGCAGAATTCACTAATAATTGCAAATATGATTGACCACAGAATGAGTTGGTGGATCTCTTTCTCAAAATAATTCTCTTTCCATTTAAGAACGCCCAATGCTGCAATAAGTATGGATATGATAACGTATTCGCTGTATATCTTAAATGGGGTCTGACCTACATTTTCTACGAAGCAGGCCGGAAAGATCTTAAAGTAAAGAATAGAGAGAGTGATTCCGGTGGTGACTATAGAATAAATAACCAACAACCAGGAAACACTGATTCTGATTTTTTTTGCAACAAACAAAAAGCCGGACAGGATAATAATACTTTCAAAAAGCCGGGTGGCTATCCAAAACTGATTTGCATAATACCTGTCGGAAGGAATAATATTCATTCCTTTATATGTCAATGTATGCAGCAGATCAAGAACGCCTATGAAAAGACCTCCGATACCAATAAACAAAAGGTACCTGTTATTGAGATGATCTTTAGCATTCCAGGTTATGGTGAAAAGGGTAAAGAGTATGCTGATGGAGAAAAATTCAGCTATAATATGGAACAGCAAATAATTATTAACGATCAGATCGAAAAGGAGTACCGATCCTGTAATTAACAATATTGTGAGAAGTGTTCTAAATTTCATCAGTAAACGAAATTTAATCAGTAACAAATGTAACTATTTTGGTTATTCAACAATTCAACTCAGAAGTGTAGAAAATTAGTCCCGGTATGAAGTTAATATATTTGGCAAGTCACTGGAAATCTTCATAATGCCGTATGAGGCATGAAGTTTGGCTTACTTATATTATGTTAAGGATCATATCATTCATCCAGGGGACATACTATGCAACTACCGGCATATGGGCCATATTTCACATGAAAAGTTTTATGGTAGTTACCGGACCAAAAACAGACCTTTGGCTCGTTAAACTCATTGGCGGCTTGACTGTTTCTATAAGTGTTGTAATTTTTATCACAGGTATCAGAAATCGGATTCATTGGGAAAGTCTGTTGGTTATCCTGATCTCTTCATTAAGCTACCTGTTGACTGATATTATTAACGCTTCCTATGGCATAATCAGTAAAATATACCTGTGCGATGCTCTATTACAGGTAATTTTTATAGTTACCTGGATTATGCTGGCTATTAAAATGAAACCGAAATAAAGCCATGGTCAGGGAAATACCAGTATTATCGTGGTTTGACAGGAGCACTGTAAAACATCTCCGTCTATCCTTTTCTTTTTTTCTTTTACCGGTATTTTTGTTTGCATTGAGTCAGTCCGCAGGAATTCAGGTTTCCTCAACTATTCTGGGATTTGTGATACTTCACATTCTTTTGTTCCCTTCAACCAATGGTTACAACAGTTACCAGGACAAAGATGTATCAAGCATTGGGGGATTAAAGCATCCTCCTAAGGTTACAGAGAATCTTTATTACGCCACCTTATCGATGGAGTCAGCTGCGTTGATTACCGGTTTATTCATCTCGGTTTACTTTTCCCTTATGTTGCTTGTATTTATTATAATGTCGCATTTATATAGTTACAGGCGAATCCGGCTTAAAAAGTATCCTTTTGTTGCTTTTATTGTAGTATTCATTTTCCAGGGGGGATTTGTTTATCTCATGTCACTGGAATCGATGAATCCGGGAAAACTTTTCAGTTTTTTCACTGCGGAACATATACTATGTATGATCATTTCAAGTCTTTTCATGGGCAGTATGTATCCGCTTACCCAGATTTACCAGCACAAAGCTGATAAAGATGATGGAGTGATAAGCCTGAGTTACAGACTGGGTTATAATGGTACGTTTATATTTTCCGGCTTTCTGTTTACAATCGCGGTTATCCTTTTTTTTATATACCTGGCGGGGAAGTCCCAGTATTTATACCTGTTTTTATTTCTTCTTTTTATTATACCTGTTGTATTGCGTCTTTTAAGATGGTTTTCACTTGTTAAAAAAGATATCAGAAATGCGGATTTTGAGAATACAATGGCAGTTAATCTGCTGTCCTCAGTTTGCATGAATCTCTATTTCGTAATAATTGCAGCTGCAAATCAAATACTGATTATAAAATGAGTCGTGTTATCTCCATTGGCACAGCCACACCAAAGTATTCGGCAGGGCAGGACACAATCCTGGAATTTATGCACAGAGCTTATGCAGATAACACTGCATCAAGAAAACTGAATGCGCTTTTCCGTTCAAGCGGAATAGATTCGAGATATTCTATACTGCCTGATTTCAGCGAAAGTGCAAATGGTGATGACTTTTTCAACGGTAAGAGACCGGATGTCTCCCAGCGACTCCTTTTGTTTAAGGAAACGGCCGTTCCCCTTGCTCTTCGCGCAATAGAGGA
>DATAEX010000350.1:0-2174 GCA_036257765.1 Bacteroidales bacterium | reverse complement strand
AGGCGGTTACATGTTTTCACAAAAACTCCTTCCGTTTCTGAAAACTGCCTGTGGCTTAAATAAAAATCTTCCCGTTCCTCAAGAGAATACTTTTGATTAAAACTTATCAGACTAATCATTTTGTAAAAAATCTTTAATTCTGTTTCTGAGATTAATGGATCCCTTTACATCCCGGGCATTGGAACATACTGCAACGGTCATTATTCCTTCTCTGTGGATAGCAGGTGAAATAAAATCACATAATTCTGGGTTATCAGCAACGTTCACAAGTTTCCCCATAGAAACTGCATCCTTTTTGATCAGCGTATTGGTTTCATGATCATTGGTACAGGCATAAATAATGTCAAAGTTTTGCAGATCACTTTTTTCGTAATATTTGATCACAGTGCGTAACTCAGGATCTTTAATAATATCCTCATTAACATCAGGTGCCAGGACAGTTATGTTTTCGGAATAACATTTAATTCCTGCCAGTTTGTGAGAAGCCACCTTTCCACCTCCTATAATTAATATTTTTTTATCAGTGATATTTAGTGAAACAGGCAGGAACTTCAACAGACTCCTTTTATCCGGCATGGGATTATACTTTTTGAATGGTTACCGACCAATAATCATCAACTTTCTTTTGCTCCAATATTTTATGTCCTTCGCTTTTTATTGAACCTGGTACATTTTCTATAGGCTCACCGTCATCAATCCATATTTCTAATATATCATCCGTGTGCAAGGTGGACAGAGCTATTTTCGTCTTTACAAAATTCATAGGACAGGCCACGTTCCTGAAATCCTTTATCAGTTTGTGCTGTGCTTTGCCCGGTTCTTCAGGTTCTGCAATATGTTCCAATTTGAATTGCAGGGAGTCATCCATCCCTTCATATAATCTCATTACAGAATTTGCGAGATCAAGAATAGTCTGCTTACTGGCTGAAAAGTCGTAATCGCTGTTATCCCGTGCAACTTCAATAATTTCGCGGAAAGCGGCACTTACCAGCCCGGCATCAATAAACCGGTTCAGGAAAAGATCATAGGTTTCATTTGAATTTCTGGGCTCTGCGCCACGGGTGATCAGTAGCATCCTGGCTGAGGAAAAAATGATCTGGCGTAGTGTCTCATTGATCTTATTTTTATCTGACTCAGGTTCAAGATTTTTGAAACCTGCTTCGATAGCGTTCAGATCCACCTCAATCATGTCGAACAAGCCTGCAGAACATTCAGCTGCTCCCTTATTTACAAGTGAGAAAATGGCCTCAGCACCCCAGTCGAAATAATAATTTTTATCATCTGCGAAATCAGGTATTTGATTATTGTATGTTGCAGTTAAGGTCGCTATTTCTTTTCTGCCTTCTGAAGCGATATATTCCGCGAAAGAAGTGTATTGATCGTGTTTACTGAGATATGAATTGATAAGTGCAACAGTAAAATCGGGCAGGTCACGGGCGCTTATTTCGCCAACTTTCTCTGCAAGTTTTGGGCTTTCTCCTGATGAAGCTCCTGCTACAATATGATATGCAGGATATAGCCTGTCATTCCGCCCGACTTTTCCATAGAATCCTAAATCTGCCGCTACCTGCTGACCGCAGGAGTTAGGACATCCGGATATATTTATTTTAAGTCCGGAAATCTTATCCAGTTCAAGATTACTTTTCAAGAGGCTTTTTTTCAATGCATCAGCGGCTCCTTTTGACAGACATATTCCCAGGCGGCAGGTATCTGCGCCCGTACAGGAGACAATGGTACTCAGCAATAATGGAGTTTGTATATCAATCCCAAGTCTGTTAATGAAGTTATATACATTTCCAAGGTACTGATCGGGTATATTTCTTAAATGAAGATTCTGCCGCATAGAAAAACGAATTACATCTTCACCGAAGAGTTGTGCGAATTGAGCGATTTGAATTAATGTGGCAGGGTCAACATTCCCATTATTAAACGGTACGATTACTGAATTGAGTCCTGTTTGCCGTTGTGCTGTCACATACCTGGTCTTCCATTTATCGTATTCCTTTGAATTTATTTTATCTTGGCTAATAGTATATTCGGGTGCAGGAAAAGAATGCAATACATGCTTGTAGGCCAACCCGGGTATTTTTTTTACCTCTTTATATATTTCGTGAAATAACCTGAATACCTCTTCTTTACCAAGTTTGTAAAATACAAAACGAAGCCTTGCCTTA
>DATAEX010000340.1:0-5143 GCA_036257765.1 Bacteroidales bacterium | reverse complement strand
GTAGTCTGATTCATTATTGCATAAGAATAAACCTGTCCTTTATTTATTATTGCAACCGGTACTGGATTATTATCAATATAAATTGCCGTATTATCTTCAGTTGCAGTAACAAAAATGCGTTCCCCGCCATCTTCAGGTGCATCAACCATAAAGCCTTTCATTACAATATATTCCGTACCAACAATATCGAGTGGTACAATCTGATCACCAAAGAGGTCCCAGCTTGTTCCCCCTACATTACGTTCTTTCTGCATAGCGTCATCATAAACTGTAATGGCTATGTTGTTGTCGGAAGTTACTCTGACACCATTTATATGTCTTGAAGGAAGGGTTGAAAGAGCTCTGAAAGCATAAGTTTGCCCTGCATTCAGATTAATTGTCACGGTTGCCGGATGGGGAACAAAATGAAGTAGATCATCATTGAGCTCAACAGTAATTGTAGTATTATCTTCAGTGGCAACTATGACAAAACCACTCCAGGCTGTTCCTTTATAATCTCCATTAACGAAATTATTCTGGGTGGATACGAAAAATTCCTTTCCAAGCCCATTGGTTCCTTTTAAAGGAAAAATATCCTTATTCAACTTGTTATCCAATTCGTAATAACAGGATATCTCGCCCGGGTATGCTGTGATTTTAAAACCCTTATCCTGGAATGCGGTGGGATCGGTTAATGCCCTTGGATAGGTTTCAATCTGGTTAATCGGCAAAATAGCGCTGAGTTCGATCGATTTATGCTCAAGGTCCTGAAGAGTGATCTGAATAGGTGCAAAAGTCGGATCCGCAGGTCTGGAAATGGTTACTGTTGTAGCGTATAAAGCCGTAAAATGCAATGAAATAGGAGCCCCGTTCTTTGGTGCCTGACCATATTCCGACGTTATATCAGGTGCCGCGAACCAGAATTCCGTATCTATTTGACCCAGCAAATGCAGCGGCAAAAGAACGATTAACGTAACGAGTTTAAGTAGTTTCCATTTCATTTAACTGATTCCTTCCCGGTTTTCACATCCATTTATACGAAAATTTCACTTAAGAGTTGGAGTTTTCAGGATGACAAATGTCAAATTACTTTACATTAACGACATATTTTCGGAGATAAACAGCGTTTTTCCTGTGTTTCGGGGGACGGAACTTTAACCATCATTTTTTCGTAAAAAGGATAATTAAACCTGTTATATGAAAAAATATTTTTTATTGATCGTCATTGCGTTAGGCCGGGTTACGGGCTTCAGCCAACCTGAACCATTATATTACCTAAACGAAAGCTTTGAAGAACAGGAATCAAGAACTTCCTGGATCAGCTATCCGGCTGATACCAGGGTAAAGTGGACTTATAAAAACGGAGGATATAATTCGACACCGATATCGGCTTTTGATAAAGATACTAATGCAATTCTGCAATTTAACGACTGGGAACCCCATGTAAGAACACTTATTTCGCCGCCTATTGATTTACAGGGTGCTGTTAAGCCTATGCTAAGTTTTGCTCACTCCCAATTCCCATTTGTGTTCGGACAAGACGAATTACGTTTACTATTCAGGGCAGGTGCTACTGCTGACTGGGACACTATTTTGGTTCGCACTGAACCTGTTGAAGAATGGGATGAACTATTTTTCAATATCGATGAGTACGGAACAAAATATCTTGTAAACGATTTTTATCTTGGATTTTGTGGCACCGCAAATAACGGAAACGGAGTTTGCATTGATAAAGTAGTAATCGAGGAAAAAGGATTCATACAAAAATATATCAGGAATTTCAATGTGCAGAATGTGGATCAGGGAATTATTCCCTCTGGTATCAATAACATACCTCTTTTAAAAATATTCCTGGAAGTCTTTGGTAACGTCGATTCGATGAAACTTAATTCAGTTTCATTCACATCGCTGTCTTCTGACAATAATGTTTTTAAAGAAAACGGTTTCCGGATTTATGCTACAACCGGAAGTGAATTTAAAATCCGGGAAAACGGAGTTTCAACACTGATAACACCTTCAGTAAATATTAATGCGGGAACAGTTACGTTCTCGGGGATTGATTACTGGTTAAAGACAGGTCAGAATTATCTGTGGCTTGCCCTTGATGTCAAGCCCGATCGATTTACTCATGGCAATACTATTGATTTTAAACTTTTGCCAAACAGTATCAGCATAAATGATACTCTTTTACCATCTCTCGAAATCAATCCCGGAGGAAATTTCACTATCGCTGAAAGCATTTTTTTGGATGACTTTGAAAATTCGTCCGGGTGGAGTAATAATCCCGATTTTGAAGTTGCCGTACCTCAGGGTTGGATCATTGGTTATACACGGGATCCGGGTTATGCTTACAGTGGTCAGAAATGTCTTGGTACCGATCTCACACAGAACGGAGCTTACCTTATGAATATCAATTCATCGAATGCCTACTTTGCCGTAACGCCACCTTTAAATTTGAAATATTTCATTGATGCGCGGCTGCATATGAAAACATGGAATGGTTTTGATGCATTGGATAATGCAACTATTGATGTTTCTTCAGATAATGGTGCCACATGGACACCCATATGGGTTAATACTGTTAATGGCCTTCAGGCCGAATCAAAATGGAACGATTTACTTTTCAGTGATGACTTTGACGAACTTGTAAGAAAAAAAGAAAATGTAAGAATAAGGTTTGCTATGAACTATTCCGACAATCAATTTGCACTTTCGGGATGGAACATCGATAATTTTTCCGTTACCGGCAATCATCTCGATACCGATCTGGAAATTTCAAATGTAATTTCTCCTTATAATGATTGTTTTGGAACTCATAACGATACAGTAAAGATCATTGTCAAAAACAATGCTTCCGTACCTTCTCCCTCTATGGTGCCGGTATATTTTGCACTACATGGGAAAAGCGGGACAAGGGTCTATGATACGATCACTTCATCTATCGCACCAGGTGATAGTATATTTTTCAAGTTTACAAAAAATGCAGGATTTCCATCAGCAGGCGATTATGGCAATTTTACCGTTTCTCTCGATTTCATCGGCGACGAAGACACTTCCAACAATGCAGTTTATAAACCGGTATACATCCAGCGTTCAATAGTACCTCCATCATTTGAAAAATTTGAAGTTAATGAAGGATACTGGCGTGTTGGCCACACTTCGAGTTGGGAATGCATGAGGCCTGACGGAAGCATTCCGGTAATTCCTGAAAGCCCGAATTCATGGATGGAATCGCCATATGGAGGATATGCCAACAATGATAGTTCCTGGGTGGTAAGTTCCTGTTATGACCTCAGCCAGAATCCTGACCTGATAGTAGAACTCAAGCTGTGGCTTGAAACTGACGAGGGGAAGGATGGGATGAACATTCAGTATACATACGATAACGGTCAAACCTGGCATATTATTGATAATACACCTAATGGAGTTAACTGGGGCTGGTTTACCGAACAGGTTGCAGCACTCGGTGCAAAGGGTTGGACAAGAAATACCGCCGGATGGCGGACTGTCAGAGACTTTCTGCCTGCATCTCTATTAAATAAGGAAAAAGTGCAGTTCAGAGCCTACTGGCGTTCCGATGCTTCAGTAAACGCACGTGGTGCGGCTTTTGATGATTTCAAAATATTTTCAGCTCCTCCTGATATAGGGGTTTCTCAATTAAATTCCTGGGTAAACACCTGCCAGTATAATACCACGAAACATGTAACCGTTACCGTTAAAAATCAGGGTATGGTTACAATGAAGACAAATGATACGATAATAGTAGGATATGATATCAACCAGGTACAAATGGATGTTGATACGTTCCGGCTTAATTCCAATTTCCTTCCGGGACAGAGCATCAATTACACATTTCCTCAACCGGCTGGAAATATTGATCCGGGTAACTATACAATTGCTGCCTACACAATGATTGAGGATGATCCGTATTTCTACGGACCAAATAATGATACCACCAGGAGAACATTTCAGGTTTACCCTGGTCCGCTGATCGGAATTCCCGATACTATAAGCACACGTGAACCGGATACAGTGATCATCAGCCCGGTATATGATCCGGATTATGATTACCTGTGGCATGATATGTCAACATCCAGGGAATATCACGTGCAGCATGCAGGCTTGCATGAAGTGATAGTAACGGATACCAGAGGTAATGGATGTTCTGCAAAGGATTCAACTTATGTTCAATTGCTTTTTAATGATGCCGGAGCATACGGACTTGTTTATCCTGGTGATCATTGCGGACTAACGAAAAATGAATTCATTACGGTAAGGGTTAAAAATTACGGTACGGACATCATATCAGAAGGTCAGAAAATAGCAGTGATGTATGAACTCAATGGCGGAGCGCTTGTTTCAGATACGCTTCAACTTAATAGTGTACTTGGCCCCGGACGTACAATAGACTTCACATTTGATCGCGGCCCAGTAGACCTCTCACAGAAAGGATTCTATGATTTCAAGCTCTATACTTCCTATGGCGGCGATACCATTGCAATGAATGATACTATTACCAGGACCGTTGAAATCCTGGGTCGCCCCAATGTGAACCTTGGACCGGATATTACGGTTGAAGCTCTTTCACATACCCTCGATGCAGGAACCGGCTTCCAGAGCTATATCTGGGATAATGATGAAACTGGCCGGACCCGCGAAGTTTTCGAAAGCGGAACATACTGGGTTAGGGTTTATGATAATAATATGTGTGACAATTACGATACCGCATATGTAAGACTTAAAATCAGAGATATCAGTCCGGCAGGGTTTAACAGCCCGGTCTCCGATTGCCACTTTAGTTCAAGTGAACCGGTGGTGTTAAGAGTTCAGAATTTCGGTACGGATACAGTCCCGTCAGGCAGCTCAATTATGGTCAGTTATCGCTTTCAACAGGGCATCCGAAGCAACGGGACGTTGATATTGAGTAATCAGCTGATACCTGGTGCAACAGCAACTTATTCTTTTGGTGAAAACGTAAATTTAAGCAATGAAGGAGATTATATCATTGAAGCAACCGCTGTTCTGCCAGGTGATCTTCGGATTACAAACGATACGCTGATGAGTACGGTTTATCGCTATCCTGTGCCTGTGGTTGATTTCGGACTGGATGAAACGGAGTACATCGAAGATGTTTCCCTGGATATCGATGCGGGATATCATGCAG
>DATAEX010000337.1:0-3694 GCA_036257765.1 Bacteroidales bacterium | reverse complement strand
GATAGGTGTAAATATTCTGATCCAGGGATCCCAGCAGGGAACCACAACCGACGCATCAGGAAATTTCACTCTTCAGGTACCGGGTGGTGATGCCGTACTTGTAGTTTCCTATATCGGATATACAACTCAAACAATTCCTGTAGGCGGACAATCTACAATTAATATTATGCTGCAGCCTGAGGTATCCGAATTACAGGAAATCGTTGTTATCGGTTATGGCACCATGAGACGTAATGAAGTAACCAGTGCTGTAAGTAATGTAAAGTCCGAAGATTTCAATAAAGGTAATGTAAACAATCCTGTACAACTTATCCAGGGGAAGGTTGCCGGTCTTTCGATCAGCAAGCCCGGAGGTAACCCAAATGCGGGGTTTGATGTCAGGTTGAGAGGTTTGAACACAGTCGGAACAAACACTGGTCCACTTGTGGTAATTGACGGGGTAGCCGGAGGGAACCTTAGTAATGTTGACCCGAATGATGTGGAAAACATTAGTGTTTTGAAAGATGCTTCAGCAGCCGCTATTTATGGTACCCGCGGTTCAAACGGAGTTATTCTCGTAACAACAAAAAGAGGCAGATCCGGAGCAACTCAGCTCGAATACAACGGATATGTTACCGCAGAAATGGTCGCCAAAAATACTCCCGTGATGTCAGCTTCCGAATGGAGAGAACTGTCGGCAGCTGTCGGTGCCGGAACAGACCATGGAGCTTCTACCGATTGGTTCGATGAGATTGAACAAACCGCTTTCTCGCATGTGCACAACCTGTCTCTTTCCGGTGGTACTGAAACGACCAATTACAGGGCATCCATTAACTACCGTGATGCAAACGGTATCATGATCACAACTGGTAACAATCAGTTTAACGGAAGGCTTAATCTAACTCAAAAAGCAATTAAAGACCGGTTGACCATCGATATTAATATAGGGGGCACCGAAAGAAACAGTGATAATGGTTTTGACGCTGCATTCCGGTACGCATCAATTTATAATCCTACAGCGCCTGTATACAGCGATGATCCGGCACTGGCCAGATATGGCGGGTATTACCAGCAGGAAATATTCGACTACTATAATCCGGTTTCCATATTGAAATCGAATTTTAACATAGGAAAGGAACGTTTGATAAACCTTTCCGGTAAAGTTTCACTTGAAATATTAAAAGGTTTTCGGGCTGATGCATTTTATTCTGTTCAGACGAGCGGTAACCTAATCGGGGAATACCGTGACAAAAACGACTACTGGGGAGGCATAAATCGGAACGGACTTGCTCAGAGAGAAGAAAGAAGTGAGAATAACAAACTCTTCGAAACCACCCTGCATTACAATGGCAATGTTGTATCGGATCTTAACCTGAATCTGTTGGGTGGATATTCTTACCAGGATTTCAATAGTGAAGGTTTCTTCGCACAGGGTGGTGATTTACTCATCGATAATTTTCGATTTAATAATCTGTTTGCCTCAACAGATTTTAAAAATGGTCTGGGTACAGTCTGGAGCAGAAGAAGCTCAAACCGGCTGATTGCTTTCTTTGGCCGTATGAATCTGAACTTTAAGGAAACGGTCTTTTTAATGGCCAGCGCCCGTTATGAAGGTTCTTCAAAATTCGGGGCCAATGAAAAATGGGGTTTGTTCCCCGCAGTTAGTGCCGGTGTAGAAATATCCAGATTTCTGAATATTGCTGCTATTGATAACCTGAAGCTTCGTGTGAATTATGGAGTAACTGGTAATCTGCCCACCGAAAGCTATCTTTCTCTGGAGCGTTGGGGAATATCGCCTAATGTAAGTACTGCACCACAGTATTTTCTGATCAACGGTGATTATGTGCCTGCCTATTTCGTAATCGGCAATCCAAATCCAAACCTGAAATGGGAGAAACAGGGGGAATTCGATGCAGGTTTTGACTTTTCATTGTTAGGGTCAAGACTTTTCGGTTCCTTTGATTTTTATACCAGGAATACTACTGACTTGTTGTTCAATTTTGATGTGCCTAATCCGCCCAACCTTTATCGAACCGCCTGGGTGAATATCGGTGAGATCAAGAGCAGCGGATTGGAACTCACTCTCAATTTCAGAGCATTGCAAAATTCAAACTTTACCTATACCGTATCTTTCAGCCCGTCTTACAACCTGGAAAATACACTGGTATCTCTGTCGGGTGAATTTAACAATGCCACACTTGAATACGGCATAAAGGATCTGGGCGACATGGGATCTCCGGGACAAAATCAGACGCCACTTGTAAGGGTTGAAGAAGGTGGTCCGATTGGCAATTTGCTGGCTCTTGAATTCCAGGAAATTGATGAAGACGGAAACCTTGTACTGGTTGATCAGCCTGGCACCAGCCCGGGAGTTGATCAGGACGACCGTGTTATAGTCGGTAACGGACTTCCAAAATTCCTGTTTGGTTTCGGTAATGATTTTACATATAAAAATTGGGATTTGAATATTTTCTTACGTGGTGTATTCGGACATGATCTTCTCAATTCATTCAGGGGATTTTATGAAGTTCCCGAAATGATTGAATCTTACAACTTGCCGGAAACAGCTAAAGACTTGAAGAACGGAACAACAGGCACTTTTCTTAATAATTCTTCGGGAGTTCTGTCAAGTTACCATATTGAAGATGGAGATTTTGTTGCACTCGATGATGCCAGTCTCGGTTATAATTTCAGCGTCCCATCGAGTTGGCCTCTCACTGAACTCAGATTATATGTGGCCGGAAATAACCTCTTTTATATTACCAAATATAAAGGCGTTGATCCCACACCAAGATATGTGGATAGTGACACTGGCCTGGGAACATACAACAATCCTCTGGTTCCAGGGGTAGATAGAAGAGATACCTGGTTCAGAACCCGATCTGTGACATTTGGTGCAAACATTATTTTTTAATCTGAAAAATGAAATCATTATGAAAACACGAATATTAAATATGAAATCATTGCTTCTGATTAAGGCAATAATGTTGAGTCTTGTGTTGGTTATTTCCAATTTGTCGTGTACAGATCTGGATGAAGAATTGTACACTGAAGTAACCCCGGACAATTTCTTTAAAACTGAGGAGGAAATTACTTCTGCCCTGGCCAGAGCCTATATACAGTTAGGAGGCTATGCATCGGGTGATGTGAACAACCTTCAGGAAACCACAACGGATGAAATGGTTGTCCCGACTCGTGGACAAGACTGGGATGATGGCGGAAACTGGAGAAGGCTCCACCTTCATTCATGGAAGTTCGAAGATGGTGCAACCGGCGGTGCCTGGGACTTCTGCTTTAGCGGTGTAAGTACTGCAAACTTACTGATATTTAAGTTTCAGACTCTCGTGGAAGATGGTCAGATGGATGCTGCTGTGGCTGAGGGTTATATTGCGGAGCTTCGGGTTTTACGCGGTTTCTTTTACTGGCAGTTGATTGACTTATATGGAAATGTTCCTTTAGTGCTTGATTGGGCCAGTGCAGAAGCAGCTCCTCCTACTAAAAGCCGTCAGGAGGTATATGATGCTATTGTGGCTGATCTGGAAGAAGCTGTTCCAATACTTTCTACAAATGTGGATGTAAGTACCTACGGACGTATGAATTATTGGGCTGGAAAAATGCTTCTTGCCAAACTCTACCTGAATTCAGGAGTTTATGTCGATACTGAAAGATGGGATGATGTTATTGCAGCCTGTGATGAAATTATCAACTCAGGCCT
>DATAEX010000327.1:0-4949 GCA_036257765.1 Bacteroidales bacterium | reverse complement strand
TATATCAGAAAATATATTGAAGCGATGGAAGGTTCCGGCATTATTCTTTGATAGCTTTTACAATGGCATCTACATGGATCTGTGTGGTGTTGAGCATGGGAATACCTTCATAATACGAATCTGATAAAATCAAAGGGAATTCCGTACATCCAAGGATCAAGGAATCGATTTTGTTATGTTTCACCATCTTGCCAATATGATCGATCAGTAGTTGCCGGGTTTGATCTTTAAAAATTCCAAGTTCAATTTCGCTGAACAGCTTGTAATTAATAATCTTCTGATCTTCGGATTCCGGCACTTCAACTTTAATTCCGTATCGACTGAAAACATCCTGATAAAAAGTTCCTGCCATAGTAAACCCTGTACCGAAAAGGCCAGGTTTTTTTAAACCCTTTTTTTGAGCTGCTGCACATGTGGCTTCTACAATACTGATCAGTGGTAAAGGTGACCTCTCTTTAATACGGTCAAACAAAAGATGAGGTGTATTAGCTGTAATGGCACCAAATTCAGCACCTGCCATTTCAAGCGATTCAAGCTTTGAAACAAGCATATCCACAATTTCATCATATGCTTTTATCTTCATAAGATCAAGAAATTGTGACAGGTTAACACTGTAAATCACCATTTCAGGATAGTCTAAAACACCCTGGTTGTTTTTAAAGGCATCAATTATTGCTTTGTAATAATCCAGGGTTGACTCAGGACCCATTCCTCCGATTAAACCCGCTTTTTTCATTAAACTGATTTTTATTTAATCTCAACTAAGCGAAGTACGGATTTTTTTACAATAGTTTTTTACTTTTATGTCCTAAACTGGGAGTCGGGCAGTCAGGAAGTGTTGCAGTCATGCAGTCATGAAGTCGTGCAGTCAGGCACTGAGGCACTCAGGTATCTTTCAAAGTAAACTGGCCAGCTTTTCAAAAAACTGTTCCATGGAAAAAGGTTTTATTAGCAGGGCATTGCATCCTGCTTCAAGCATCTGATCCAGTTCGGGAACTGATCTTGAAGCTGTCTGTGCAATAATTGGGACATATTGGTTCAGCTTTCTTATTTCAGCAGTCACGCTCTGTCCATCCATATCCGGCAGTTGAATATCCATTAGAACAATGTCAAAATCAGAATGGTCCATAAATTGCTGTATAGCTCCTGCCCCGGTTTTTTCTCTGATAAAAGATGCTTTTGCAATGATGAGCAACTGACTGAGATATAAATAACTCATTTCATCATCTTCAACAACCAGTATCTTTTTATTTTGGAGATTTGGAACTGACATCTAAAACCAATTGCTCAATTAACCGTAAAAATAAAGAAAAATCCGTATTTTTAATTTAATGCAAACCGGTATCATGAAAAGTAACATATTTACAAAGGCGCGCCGTTTTTTCGAAAAAGATATATGGGACATGTCTACTAAAGACAGACACCCAGTCCTCAGCTTCCTTATAAGGCAGGGCCGTATACTTTTCATTGCATTAAAGGGTTTCAACAAAGATAAAATCCAGCTCCGTTCTTCAGCATTGTCTTTTTACACCATGCTTTCGATAGTGCCTATTCTGGCTCTTGTTTTCGGTGTTGCAAAAGGATTTGGACTGGACCAGAAACTTACTGTTCTTATTACAACCCGGCTTCAGGAACACAAGGAAGTGATGAATTCATTGCTCGATTTTGTCGATAAGTACCTGGTAAGAATAAATTCCGGAGCCATCGCAGGAATAGGCTTGGTCATTCTATTCTGGTCGGTAATGAAAGTGTTCGCCAATATTGAGAACTCTTTCAATAATATCTGGCAGGTTAAAAAATCACGAATGCTGGCCAGGCAATTCACCGATTATATTTCGTTGCTTATAATAGCCCCGGTTTTCTTTATAATTTCAAGCAGTATAAATGTAGCCAAACTTCCTGAAATTTGGGAAAACATAAAGTTCCTCAGTTATCTCGACACTGTCCTGAAAATTCTGGTTGCCATTTTATCATACACCCTGATATGGTTCGTTTTTACTCTAATCTATATCGTCGTTCCTAATACAAAGGTGAAATTTGTTCCTGCCCTGGTTGCAGGAATCATCACAGGCACGCTATTCCAGCTTGTACAATGGGCATACGTAAATTTCCAATCGCTTCTTACCAGTTACGGAGCGATCTACGGAACATTTGCCGCACTTCCGTTATTCATGATCTGGCTTGAATGGAGCTGGCTTATTGTATTGTTCGGAGCAGAAATTTCATTTGCCTATCAGAATGCAGCCCATTATGAACGCGAAGCTGAAGAAGTGCATGTCAGTCACAAGAACAAAAGAGTGCTTGCTTTACTGGTGACTCATAAAATAGTCAATAATTTCATGGAACAGAATGATCCGCTCGATGCTGCAGAAATCGCTGATCAACTCAATATTCCTGTCAGGATTGTGCGTGAATTACTTTATGAACTGCAAAATGCAAGAATAATTACAGAGACGCTGACTCTCAAAGAAAAGGAAATAGCCTATCAGCCTGCCCTGGATCCGTCAAAGATCACTATCAGCTTTGTTATTGATACTTTAGAGAAGCAGGGAAATCAGATACCTTTTGAAAAAGAAACATCAGAACTGGTAAAGATCAATTCGATCGTAGAATCGTTCTACACGGATATCGGGTCTTCAAAAAATAATACTGCCCTTAAAGATATCTGAGTTACCGCTTCACTCTTGCATTACCTTCCCAGATGCTCCAAACCTGTTCCTCATCAGCCGGCTGGGCGTAATCTGTGAGAAAAGTCGTGGCCAGAGCGCCACTCGCCCATCCGAATTCAATCCACTTCGATGGTTCCCATCCCCGGAGAATGGCATAAAGCATACCGCCTACAAACCCATCTCCACCTCCGATGCGGTCGAGTACAGTAATACTTCTGGGTTCCACAATATGCCATTGATCGCCTGCCAGCATAAGGGCTCCCCACATGTGATGATTTGCGTCGACCACCTGTCTTAAGGTAGTCGCAAAAACCGATGCATTTGGAAATGCCTTCTTAACATTCCTGATCATCCCTCTGAAACCCTCAATTTTACCTGAAATATCCTTTCCCCCTGCTTCAGGCCCTTCAATACCCAAACAAAGCTGAAAATCTTCCTCATTGCCGATAAGAATGTCTGACAACCCTGCAATTTCATAAAAAATATCATGAAGTTCTTTCTCTCTACCCTTCCAGAAAGATGCCCTATGATTCAGATCGAATGAGATCCTGGTACCGTTCTTTTTGGCGATTCTGGCCAATTCGAGGCAGAATTTGCTGGTTTCCGGTGAAAGTGCTCCTATCAATCCGGAAAGATGAATAATCTGAACCCCTTCTTTTCCAAAGATCCGATCCAGATCGAAATCGCCTGCATTCAAAAGCCGTCCAACCTCCCCGGCCCTGTCATTAAGCACGCGTGGCCCTCTTGAACCATATCCGCTATCGGCAATATTGAACTGATGCCTGTAACCCCAGGGGCCGCCCTGCGGAATATCTTTACCCTCAAAATGTAACCGGCGGGATGACAGATTATTTTTAATGAGCTGAGCTATAGGACTATCTTTTACAAATGCTGTGAGCACTTTAACGGGCAAACCGAGATATGATGAAATACTGGCAACATTGCTTTCGGCACTTGTAGCCTGCATCATGTACGTATCACTGCTTTGTACCGGTTGACCGTTTACGGGTGTTAATCTTATTCCCATGCTGGTGGGGACTATCATTGACCAGGTAAATTCTTTCCGTAATTCGATTTTCATGTTAGTCTTGAATAGGTTGATTCTCAAAGATAGCCAATTCTGTTTTTTTAGATAACTTTAAGCATTAATGAATATTGAGGTAATGAAAAATTTCAAAGCGTTTTCACACTGGTTAATTGTATTGATAGTTATGAGTTGTAATACGGATGAACATAGGAATGCTGAACCTGAAGGTGATTTCAGCAATACGCTGACACAGGAAGAGATCAGCAGGGCAAGGCTGAGTCCTGAAATTTTATGGAAATTCGGTCGTGTCGGTGATATGCAACTTGCTCCGGATGGATCAACAGTCCTATATACATTAACCCGCTTTGATGCTAAATCCGATAATAGCCATACCTGGATTTTTTCTGTTCCTTCGCAGGGTGGTGTTTCTGCTAATCTCACGGGGAACTTTGCATCATGCAGTAATCCGAGATGGATTGATAACAACCATATCGTTTTTTTATCCAAAACAGACGACAGGAATAAAATTTGGCAAATGAATTCTGATGGTTCCGCCAAAGAAGTTGTATCAGATATTGGAGGCGATATCAATGCTTTTGGCATAGCACCAGGAGGCAAAAAGATATTTTACCTGCAGGATGTAAAAATGGATCAGACCACACAGGATCGCTATCCTGACCTTCCTTTGGCCAAAGGCATGATTTTCGAGGATATGATGTACCGTCACTGGGATTCATGGCACGATCATGCCTACAGCCATATTTTTATTGCTGATTTTGCTAATGGCAGAATAAACCAGGGTAAAGATATCATGGAAGGTGAACCATATGATTCACCCCTTCCCCCCTACTTTAATATCGAGGAGATTGCCTGGAATCATAACGGAACCAAGCTCGCCTTTACCTGTAAAAAGCTAAAGGGAAGAGACTTTTCAAAGAGCACGAATTCTGAAATTTATCTTTATGATGAAAGCGGGAGTATAACCAATATCACAGAAGGCATGCCCGGTTATGAAAAATATCCGGTTTTTTCTCCGGATGGTAGTATAGTAGCGTTTATGAGCATGGAAACACCCGGTTATGAGGCAGACAAGGAACGTTTGTTTTTATATGATATTGATAAAAGAACAAGGATTAACCTGACAGAGCAACTCGATCAGAATGCCGCCCATTTTAACTGGAGTGCTGATGGAAGCAAAATCTTTTTTATCAGCGGAACCAGGGCAACCTATCAGGTTTATGAAATATCTGTCA
>DATAEX010000324.1:0-3017 GCA_036257765.1 Bacteroidales bacterium | reverse complement strand
CATATCCCCCTTTTTTCAATATAAACCGCGCCCAAATCCTGAAAAAAATAATTCCTCTCTTTTCAATCATCACTATTGCAGGATTTACATCGATTGCACCCTGTCGTATAAGTTTTTCATTCAGATTATCAAAATTACCTGCCAGGAGTGCTTCTTTAATAGTAGTGCCGTATCTTGAGGCGTTTTTTATATCCTCGTCTGATATTCCTGCCGGAGGAATGATTTTAAGATACCGCTCTTTTTTACCTTTGAACATCCAGCGAATTATAGAAATCACACTCAGCAGATTGGATGCACGATCGAACAGCAGTATATTGCCAACAAGCCTGCTTCCGTTGTTTCGTAAATATTCCTTGATACATTTCTGAGCCATAACCCACATATTCCTGCTGCCGATCAGGGATATTACCGGCTTTCCTGCAAGCAGCCGTTTTGCAACAGGATTCTGAAGAAATGCATGTACGGGGATGGAAGGTGACAGAAACCATGGTTGCCATGCAAGGATAATAAGGTCGAAGTCCTCATCACCCTTCACCGTTAAAGGTTTTAATTTGCAAGGGATTCCTTGTACCGATTCAGGCATAGCCTGAAAAAACTGGTCAGAATTCCAGGGAAACCGGTAAAGCGGATCCGGCTTTAATTCCTCATAGGTCACTTTTATTTCTCCGCTTTGAACAAGCGGTGTGGTTACTGAATCGACAATTTCCCGTAGCTGTCCTGTTTGTGTAAAGTAAACTACCAGTACGTTTTTGACCATATCACATTCTTAATCGGCCATAAATGTAAAAAGATTTTGCAGAAAAGATACATGTAGCAGATGCCAAGTGATACCTTTTAAGGCATAGCCGGGGGTTGGGGGTACCCCGGCGGGGTAGGGGTACCCCGGCGGGGTGGTTCAATTATGTTAAATAGAAATATCACCAGGTAAGGAGTGCCATATGCCCTAACTAGCTGGCTTTTAAATTAAAAAATTTGGGTTTGGATGGGGAGGAAGTATAAAAAAGAAAAACCGGTCTGTTCAGAGGCACCCGAATTGACCGGTTTGGTAAGAAAGCGTGGACTACTGAGTGATGAGCGTATTAAATTAACTGTTATTATCCCGTAAATTTTTGAAAATAAATCAATGTACATATCTGACCAACAAACGCCCTGAATTAACTCATAAACACATTAGAGTTTTACTACCTGTATTTTTTAAACCGTTCAAGAAACTTTTGTTTATAGACATTACCAAGCGGACAACTCAGATTCCGGGAAAGCATAATCTCACCCTGGTTACTGTAGCTTTTAATATGAACCATGTTGATCATAAAAGAATTATGAACTCTGATGAAGCCCTGGCCAGACAGAAGTTCTTCATAGTGCTTGAGATTCTTGGAACTGGTAAGTTTTTCATTACCGGTCAAGAAGAAGTGCGTACAGTAGCCGTCAGCCTCGCACATGATAATATCAGTAGTTTCAACTACTTTAAAGCCATTGCTGTCGGAAATTACGAGCTGCCTGAATTCATAATTTTTACGCGACATTGTTTCGATGAGCTTTTGAAGATTCAGGTTTCCTGACGCATTTTGCAATTCAGAGCGAACTTTATTGACAGCTTCTACCAGTTCATCGATCATAACCGGTTTCAACAGGTAGTCTGTCGCCGAAAACCTAAAAGCGTTGATAGCATATTCTGCATAAGCAGTTATAAAAACCACCTTGAAATTTATGGGATTGAACATACGAAGCAGATCAAAGCCATTCTTATTTGGCATTTCAATATCGAGGAATATCAGATGAGGCTCAAATTTAAGAATGGCATTATAAGCTGTTTTAACAGAATTACAGGTTGCCAGAACTTCCACATCCTGGCAATAATCTGAAAGATACCTGGCAAGAGCTTCCCTTGAGGGTTTTTCATCATCAACAATTATGGTCTTTAATTTCATGGTAAAAATGATACAATTTCAGATCACTGTTTTTGCTTCATACGTGATGGAATCCCGATTTGTATTTTTGTTCCGCATTCCTCTCTGTCGCTGTACATATCTTCTATTATAATCGCATAATTTTTATTTTCAAGATGGTTGATCAGTTGCATCCTCTCCCTAATAAGTCCGATGCCACGCGATTTCTTCTTCTCCTGGTAATGCACGCTCTTAGAGGCTAATTGCCTGCCAACACCATCATCAGTTATAATGCAATGTATTCCGCCCCGTTCAAAAAAGATTACGTTAATAAGTCCTTTTCTGTCCTGCAACCCTCTGACGCCATGCCAGATGGCATTCTCAACAAATGGCTGAACCATTCCCGGAAATACTTCCCAGGTTTCTGGAGATTGAATCTGATCAAAAGAAATCGTATAATTAAACTTGTCGCCGAATCTAAGAAATTCGAGTTTCAGATAGTCTTCAAGCGAAGCTATTTCATCCGACAAGCCTATATATTCCTGTGACATATTCGACAGGAACGATCTTATCAGTTTGGAAAAATTGGATATATACCTGTTGGCGGCAAGCCTGTCGTGGTTTGCAATAAAATAGTTGATCGAATTCAGCGAATTAAAAATAAAATGCGGATTCATCTGACCTCTGATACTTTCAAGTTTCAGGTATTGTTGCTTTTGATTTTCCTTAATGCGGATCTGCCTGTTATTTATGATTACGAATAATACGATGATAGCTAAACACAGCAAAACAATAGATACTGAAAACGCTGCAGTTTGATGGAAATGAGGAGGTATCCTGATTTGCACATTAAGAGTGTTATTCCAGTCGCCGAATATGTCAGTCGATTGAACCTCAAATGTATACGTATCAGGATTTAAACCTGCAATATTTACCTGTCTGTGAAGATGATCCGTTTCAATCCAATCATTATGGTAACCTAAGATTCGATACCTGTATTTTATTTTTTCAGGGTTTTTAAGATCCAAACAGGCAAATGTGATTCCGAAATTATCATCGCCTTTATTCAGCTTTAAATTCCCCGTTTCGTAAACCGCTTTTTCAAAATACCGGGCCAACCCTGAAACC
>DATAEX010000322.1:0-4562 GCA_036257765.1 Bacteroidales bacterium | reverse complement strand
TTATAATTTTATTATTCTTCATTTGTTGAACCGTAAATAAGTGTCTTGGTTTCTTATTTATACATTGTGTAGCTATCTCATATATTTGCCATTACTTTTTCGGTGAATTTAAACCCAAAACCCCCACCAATTGTATTGCATGGGAGCACATAGCTCATATCCGACTGATAGTCAGCTGTCACTCCCGGCTTTGCATACAAATATCCTGCACTGAATAAAAACTTTTCGGTAATAGCATATTCAAGGCCTAAACCAATCTCAAAATAATTCTTCTCAATTACTTTATCATTGTTAACTTCTTCATCCGACAGATCAAGTGTTTTTCCATATCTGGCATTTTTATCAAAATAATAATGGAAACCAGCAGCAGCAGAAAGTTTGGGAAGAACCTGGTAATCTAAACCAACTGAGAACATAGCTGGCATATCAGCGTGAACAGTAGAATCCTGAACAAATAATCCGGCACCTTTATCATCTTTTATAGATTGTTTAAGATCAAGCTTGGTCCTAAATTCATATTTTAATCCAATGTTAAGCTTATCGCACGGTGAAATATTGACACCAATTATAGGAGCAAAACCGTTACCTGTTTCTTCCGCATCTACTTCAATGTCAGCGGTTGCTTCATCCAATGCAGCAGCGGTACCCTGAAGCACGGCCGCATTCATCATAGGAACACCTGTTGCCTCTGCAACACCTCTCAAGTAATCTCCGGGAGTATAGGTTCCGGCCGCAACCTCATAAAGACCTGCTGTATTACCAACAGCATTAGGGGCTACATCAATAGATACATCACTAATGTGTCCCTCATAGGTATTTTTTACAGTGACCATTCTGGCGCCAATGTACGCGCTTACGATATCATGGATCTGATATGTTAATCCAAGCTGGTAACCAAAATAAACTGAAGTTCCCTTGAAATATATATTTACATTATAACCGGTTATGTTACTGAACTGAGGATCAAATGTGTATCCTGATGTTAAAGCCTGATCAAGAGGAGCAAGTGAAGACTGAAGCATCGGAACCAGGCTAGAAATTCCGCTTTCAAATGAAGGCAGACCTTTTTTATATTCTGCGCCGCCACCACCACCAATAGGGTTGAAGCCAAAAGAGATAGCGATTTTACTTTTTTTCCAGGTTGCATATGCCCCTGGGAAAACAGGAGCTTTAACATCACCCTGGTACTTTTTAGGCGAGGGACTTAAAAAAGGATAGCTGCTGGTAACATCCTTGCTTTGAAAAATTGTCTGAGAGTTTAAGGAAAAATGAAATCCATCCTTCAATTTGGTAAGACCGGCGGGATTAAAGTAAACAGCATCAGGAGCGATGGCGGCATCTCTGACAAGTGTCCTTACCCAATAAGCGCTCTGATTTGAATTGGTCACTATTCCACCGCCGAAAGCAAAGGTGACGATGAAAATGAGACTAGTGATCAAGGATAGTTTTTTCATAGATTTTTTTCTTTGTTAGTTTAATTTTCGAAATATAAGTATTTAGTTAATATGTGATATTTAAATTATTAACAATTTGGCTACAACGTCCCGACTGCACGATTGCATAACTGCACGACTTCCCGGCTGCATATTGAAAGTTGACAAATCTTTACTTACTTTGCGTAAATAAAACTAATAATGGCTTTTCAAAAACCAGGTATACCTAAAGGTACACGCGATTTCGGCCCCGTTGAAATGTCGAAAAGGAACCATATTTTCAATTCGATAAAATCGGTGTTCCTGAAGCACGGTTATTCACAAATTGAAACGCCTGCCATGGAAAACCTGGATACTCTCCTTGGAAAATATGGTGAAGAAGGAGACAAGCTGCTTTTTAAAATTCTGAATTCGGGCGATTTTCTGAATGGATTTAGTTCACAGCAGATTTTAAGTGACGGTTCTAATGCTGTATCATTGAAAATTTGTGAAAAAGGTCTTCGTTACGATCTTACAGTTCCTTTTGCCCGCTACGTTGTACAGCATCAGAATGAAATCGAGTTTCCTTTCAGACGATACCAGATACAGCCGGTGTGGAGAGCCGACAGGCCCCAAAAAGGACGCTACCGCGAGTTTTACCAGTGCGATGTCGATGTCATTGGAAGTGATTCCTTATTGAACGAGGCCGATCTGATCGGGATTACAGATGAGGTATTTTCAATACTGAATATCAAGGTAAAAATAAAGCTTAATAACAGGAAGATCCTTGCCGGAATTGCTGAATATATTGGGCAACCCGATAAGATAACTGATATAACCGTTGCAATTGACAAGCTTGAGAAAATAGGTCACGAGGCAGTGAGTCAGGAATTACAGCAAAGAGGCATCAACGTTCAGGGTATATATAAACTGGAGCCTTTATTTACACTTACAGGTAACAATCACCAGAAACTGGAAGGCCTTGCAAAAATCCTTGAAAACAGTGCACAGGCAAATAAAGGTATTGAGGAAATGAGATACCTGCTTAAAGTTTTAGAAACATTGAAAATTAATTCAGATTTAGAATTTGACATAGCGCTTGCCAGAGGACTCAATTACTATACGGGGACCATTATTGAAGTTAAGGCCAAAGATTTCGAAATTGGAAGTATTTGCGGAGGCGGTCGCTATGATGATCTTACCGGTATTTTCGGCCTTAAGGAAATATCAGGCGTTGGTATATCCTTCGGAGCCGACAGGATATATGATGTTATGGAACATCTAAACCTGTTTCCGGCCGAAGCTGTGCAATCGTCAAAAGTACTTTTTGCTAATTTCGGCGAGAAAGAATCAGTGCATTGCATAAGCCTTGTTTCGGAGCTGCACAAAAACGGAATATCAGCAGAACTTTATCCCGATGCAGTTAAGCTGAAGAAACAGATGGCATATGCCGACGCACGTAAAATCCGGTATGTTGTGCTCGTTGGTGAAAATGAAATGAAAGAGGGAATTCTCACTATTAAAAATATGGATTCAGGAGAACAGTATACTTCTACGCTTGAAGAATTGATCAGGATATTGAGCTAGCAATTACGTCATTACATCAAACTTGCAATGACGGGCTTTATCAGAATAAGTCATTAACCAATCTTCTTTCAGCTGCTATCGGATATTTCTCATCCATAGCAAAAGCAGGTTTGCGTTTTATCCATTTTCCCCTCGTGAAATCGGGAAAATCTACCAGTGAACCACCTCTTGCCACTGACATTTCGGAAAGTGCCGATACCGCACTCCATGCAGCGGCATCATATGCATCAAGGGGAACCGGTTTCTTATTTCTGACCGCATCGAAAAAATCGTACAGCATGATGTAATCCATCCCTCCATGCCCGCCTCCTTCAGCTTCAGAACCCCTTTCACGCCAATATAAATGATCGTATTTACTGGTCCATTCGGACGAATCGTCCCACTCATGAGGATTTTTCGATTTACCTTCGATATAAACAGTATTACCATCATTATACCACAATCCCCTGGTTCCTTCGACCCTGAAACCTAATGAATAGGGCCTTGGAAGATTTGTATCGTGGGTTACAATTATGGTTTCCCCGTTTGCACATTTTATCATGGATGTTACTATATCTCCCAGGTTGAAATTGATATCCGCATATGGATGGTCCTTTCCCCCGTTATCCACAATGAACTGGTGCAGTCCCCTAGACTTGGTTGCCATTGCGGATAAGGTCAGAAAACGATTTCCCCGGTTGATGTCAAGATAGTTGGCAATTGGACCAATACCATGTGTCGGGTAGAGATCGCCATTACGCCTTATGGCATGCAGAGCCCGCCACTGAGCTTCAGAATAGGCTTCCTTCCCCATTTTAAGCGGTCCGCCTTTTATATAATCGTACTGAACGCCGTCATTAAATTTAACCGAGCGCAAATCGTGCTCATAACCACAGCGGCAATGAATCAGTTCGCCAAAAAGTCCGGTTCTGACGATATTCAGAAAGGCCATAACGTCTCTTCTATAGCAGACGTTCTCCATTATCATCAGCTCCTTCCCGGTTTCTTCATGAACATTAACCAAATCCCAGCATTCCTCAAGAGTGTTAGCTGCAGACACTTCAACAGCAGTATATGGAACACCGGCCTTCATTGAAGCAACTGACATGGGAACATGCCATTCCCATGGAGTGGCAATTATAACGGCATCAAGCGTTTCAGTCTCCAGCATATCCCTGAAAGCAAATTCACTTCCTGTATAAACCTTCGGCTGCTTAATACCTTTATCAGCGAAAATTTTTGCTGCGGAATCCAGTGATGACTTTTGAATATCACAAATAGCTACAATTTCAATATTCTTAAGCGACAAGGTGTCGTTTATGTGTCCCCTGCCCCGGCTGCCGACACCAATAAAACCAGTTTTTACCGGACCCTGTGTTTCATTGTTTTTATCCTGTGCGGGCTGTTTATTTACAGCATTTACTGTGTTCAAACTGAGAAGTCCGGCACCTGCGAGGGTGCTCTTTTTAATAAATTCTCTGCGATCAGTCATAAGTGCTATAGTTTTTTAATCATTAATGAATTCGCCAGTGACAATAAGGACTAAAGTGAATATAGAGTCTGTCTTACAATTCTAGCACCACA
>DATAEX010000306.1:0-4167 GCA_036257765.1 Bacteroidales bacterium | reverse complement strand
TAAAGAAAGATTGCCTGTGCTGAAATCGGGCTGCAATACAAACTTTACTCCGTCGGTGGCTTCATAAGTGAATTTTATCCTTGCACGCCGGATATAGAAAGTACTGAAAGCTTCGTTGCCCTTAACCAGATCGTCCTGATAATTTTCAAATTGAGCCTGTATGTACCCTGAGACTTTGAGTTTGGTAAGTTTTCCGAGGTCGGTTTCATGAAGGGAGGATTTTTCATCCAATGAATTCAACCGGCCTTCAAGGATTTGTATTTGTTCATTTATTGAATCTGATGTAACCTGCGATAACATTGCCTCATAGTTCAAACAATTTATTATACAGGTAATCAGAAGGGTTTTAATCAGAATTTTAAACATAGAATATTGGTTTCATATTATGCAGTAAAATTCAGTTACATAGATTACAATAACGTTGCACGAATGTTAAATTAACGTTACAATAAAAATTGATTTTGCAGGATTATAAAGTTTCCTGTTGAAATGTTATTATATCAATTTCGTAACATTACCGTAACATTTGTGTCGTATTTTAGCTGAATTGAGTTAAACCCCTGCCATGATCACCCGCAATGCGATCAATATTCTGGTGGTAGATGATGAAGAGGATATATGTGAAATCCTCAAATTCAACCTTGAATCCGAGGGATTTAATGTCGACACATTTAATTCCGCCGAGGAGGTTCTGGGGAAAAAACTTGAGAAGTATCAGCTCTTCCTGCTGGATATAATGATGAAGGGAATGTCGGGTTACAGATTGGCGGATGAGATCAGGAAAAAGCGAAAGCTGAGTGCCCCGATATTATTTATTACTGCTAAAAACACTGAAAATGATAAATTGACCGGTTTTTCAGTTGGTGCCGACGATTATATTACCAAGCCCTTTTCGATTAAAGAGGTTGTAGCAAGGATCAAAGCTGTTCTGCGGCGATCCGATAGCAATAATGAGGAAATCACCGTTCCGGCAAGAATAAAAATAGAAGGTATTGAGCTGGATTTGGAGAAGAAGCGGCTTATAGTGGACGGAATAAAAGAAGATCTGACTCCGATCGAATTTCAATTACTGCAGATATTGATGAGAAATCCCGGAAGAATTTACGGGCGCGATCAGATCCTTAACAACATCTGGCGTGATGTAAATGTTACCGACCGTACGGTTGATGTGCATATAACCAGACTTCGCAAAAAGCTTGGGGGCTATGGAAATTACCTTGTTACACGAAAAGGACACGGATATTGCTTTGAAATAAACTGAAATTCCGATGAATTTGATTCACTAAGCATATGAAGGATACGGCATCCTACTCAAAAAAATGGCTTGTCTATATCATTTCGTTCTTTATACTTTCAGCGGCTGTGCTGTTAATATCTGAATTTTTCCACGAACGGAAATTCAGGATCCAGGCATTAAATATACGGCTCGACAATTATGCCACCATAGTCCATGGTTATGTGGAGAAATACGATATGGTTGAAACGGGCGATTTCTCTATGATGGATAGCCTGGTGGATATCATTTCAAACAGGTATGTCAGATTTTCTATAATTGATTCCGCGGGAAAAGTACTTTTCGATTCCCAGGTACTGAATCCTGGGAAAATGGAGAATCATCTGGGACGCCCGGAAATCAGACAAGCTATTTCAAAGCAATACGGAACCGATATCCGGATCTCCGAGACCACGAAAAACAAGTACTATTATTTTGCCCGATATCATAATAATTATTTTATCCGCGTGTCGGACGTATACGAAAGTGCCAGGATATTTATTCAGCCCAGCAGGATATTCATAATTATTTTAATACTTATTCTTTTGGGCGCTTCACTGGGCTTGCTTATCTCAACAAACAAGTTCGGAAAATCAATCAGTACCTTAAAGGATTTTACCCTCAAGGCTGCTTCAAATAAACCCATTGACGATCAGTTGATTTTTCCTGAAAATGAGCTCGGCAATATCGGTCAGGAAATTATTGGTATTTATCAAAATCTCAACAAAACAAAGGAAGCGCTCCTTTCCGAAAGAACCAAACTGATCCGTCACCTGAATTTGCTGGATGAAGGAATTGCCATATTTTCTAAGGATAAAAAGGTAATTACAAGTAATAATAACTTTATACGGCTTATAAATTATATCAGCGATACCAGGATATTCAATGCAGACGATTTTTTTCATGTAAAAGATTTCAAGTCGATTTTCAGTTTCATTGACCGATCTGTAAACGATAAAAAGGAGCCGGAAGATGATATCCCGCCTGCTTATGAGATTACCATAAGTAAGGGTGGACGTTATTTTTCAGTTAAATGTATCGTTTTTCAGGATAAAAGTTTTGAAGTCTTTGTGGATGATATTTCAAGACCCACAAAAAGAAAAATGTTAAAGCAGCAGCTGACCGACAATATAGCCCATGAGCTTAAAACTCCTGTCAGCTCGATCAAAGGCTTTCTGGAAACCATACTTGAAGGCAGACCCAATCCTGAGAAAACAATGGAATTCCTGCGGCGTGCATATTCACAGGCATGCCGGTTGGCCGATCTTGTTCACGATATTTCCATGTTAACCAAAATTGAAGAAGCTGGAAACCTTTACAAAATAGAAGATGTAAATATCAGAGAGCTGATAGATGATATCATCGGAGAGTTAAAACCTGCTTTTGAGGAAAAGAATATTGACCTTGAGGTATCTGTACCAGAGAATCTGACACTTAAGGGTAATGCAGGATTGATTTATTCTATTTTCAGGAACCTGTTTGATAACTCGATCGATCATGGAGGAAATGATATAACTGTTAAACTGGACCATTATCTGGCCGACGAAAAATACTTTTATTTCTCCTATTCGGATAATGGGACGGGAGTTCCGGAGACCGATCTTTCAAGGCTTTTCGAACGGTTTTACCGTGTGGAGAAAGGGCGGGACAGGAAAAAAGGAGGCACCGGTCTTGGCCTGGCCATTGTAAAAAATGCCATCCAGTTCCATAAAGGCGATATATCTGTCCGTAACAGGAAGGGCGGGGGATTGGAATTTTTATTCACTCTGTCTAAAGAATCCTGAATTCGACACTATGGCTCTCCTCTTCAAGGAAACTGATTTTTTCCCTGTTCCATTTTTCCGCTATCTTTGGGGCGGAGTTTCTAATATGAAAATATTTCTCAAAAAAGCACTTTTAGCTGCTGAAATTCATAAACTAAGAGAATCCGGCAAAAAAATAGGATTCGTCCCTACGATGGGAGCCCTTCATGAAGGACATTTATCACTGGTTCGTATCAGTCGCGAACAGAACGACGCGACTGTGGTGAGCATATTTGTTAATCCTACCCAGTTCAATGATAAAAACGATCTGAAGCGTTATCCACGGATGCCGGAAAAGGACGAGGCTATGTTGAGGTCGGCCGGATGCGACATTATTTTTATGCCTGATGAAAAGGAGGTATATCCCGAGCCGGATACAAGAGTTTTTAATTTAGGTGGCCTGGATAAGATCATGGAAGGGGAGCACAGGCCGGGACATTTCAACGGAGTTGCGCAGGTTGTCACCAGGTTATTTGATATGGTTAAGCCGCACAGGGCATATTTTGGCCTCAAAGATTTTCAACAACTGGCTATTATCAGAAAGATTGTAAGCGATCTGAACTATCCGGTCGAAATAATTTCATGCCCCATTGTAAGAGAATGTGATGGCCTTGCCATGAGTTCCAGAAATATGCTCCTTAATGCCAGTCAACGAAAGCAGGCCCTGGCGTTGTCACAGATACTATTTATGGCCCGGGAAATGAAAGCAGAATATTCACCCGACGAGATAATTGATTTTGTCACTGACAAAGTGAACGCTTCGCCAGGAGTAAAACTGGAATACTTTGAAATAATTGATGGGTCGACCCTGTTGCCAGCACGAAAATGGGACAATAAGCATGATGTGATAGGGTGTATAGCAGCCAGAGTAGGGGAAGTGAGGCTCATAGATAATATAAATTTTTCTTCGTAATTTTATAATATGTACATACAGGTTTTAAAATCAAAAATTCACAGGGTTACTGTTACTGAAGCTAACCTCCACTATATAGGAAGCATTACAATTGATGAGGATCTTATGGACGCAGCCAATCTTATTGAGAATGAAAAGGTTCAGATTGTCAATATAAACAATGGCGAACGTCTTGATAC
>DATAEX010000300.1:0-6166 GCA_036257765.1 Bacteroidales bacterium | reverse complement strand
GAGGATATTATCGGGAACGGTCATGATAAGTTGCTGCAAATCCCTCAGATTGGCAGCTACACAATATTCCTCGAGCGTATCAGGATCCCGGAATACAAATTCGCCAAATCCGAAATTTGAAATGATAAAATCCTTTAATTCATTCGACAGGTTTTTGGAATATTTGTGCAGGAATCCGGTGCCTATTTCACGTGCATATTGTTCGTTTCCTCTGTCAGAAGATTGAAGCAATATCGGGATGTTCTTATCTTCTGATTTAATTAACCTGCATAATTCAACTCCCGCCAATACTTTCGGATCTTTCCGGTTGGAAGTCATTTTAAAGCTCACGTCAGAAATTATGCCCATCAGGCTGTAATTGTATTTCCTGTATATTTCGAGGGCATCTGTATAATTATTTGCAAGCAGGATCTTTGGACGTCCCCTCCGTCTTAGCATCTTCTGATGCTCATTCAGGGCTTCTTTCATAAATTCCATGCTTTGCTCAAAAATGACCTTATATAATACAGGCAGAAAGGCAGAAACATACCGAACTGAATCTTCAATAAGCAGTATAGCCTGTACACCAACTTCCTGAATATCAAATTCAGCGTTCATGCGATCCTCGATGAGCTTGATTATGGCCAGCAAAAGATCACTGTTACCGAGCCAGCAAAAGACATAATCTATAGCACTTAGATCCTCGTTTTCGAGTTTAAGCGATACTTCACGTGAGAAATGGGTCAGTATTACTATTGGGATTTTAGGATGCTTTTCCTTTAACTGTCTGGCAAAAGCGAATGAATCCACATCGCCGATACTGAGCATCTCAATTATAAGATCTACCTTGTCGTTTTCAAGAATGCCAATGGCCTTTTTTGCTGAATCGGCGTGAATAAATACCGGGGGATACCTGAGGCTAAGTGAAACATATTCATTGAAAATCTGCTCATCGATACGGCCATCTTCCTCAAGCATAAAAAAATCATAACTGCTGCAAATAACAAGAACTTTTCTGATCCTGTTCTGCATAAGGAGATTAAACGAGGTGTCAGAAAAATAATAAGTTTCAATATGACTTTCTTCCACTCTTTTAGCCATACTGGGAACTGAATTAGAGCTAAGTTTTATATTAAGAAAGTATTACCGCTTGTAAGGAGGTCATCAACTGTTTTTATGTTTGACTTCGATCTGACGGAATCCATTTGTTTATAAAGCAGTTCATCGTATACGCTGGTCTCACATGACCTGATAACTCCCATAGCTATCGGGTATTCGGGCAAGCTCATTCTGACAAGCATATAATCTTTGGTATCATCGTGATCCAATGCATCATGGACTAAAATATCCTCACGCCGGATCCCGTTTTCACCCACTTTAACAACTTTGAATCTTGTGCCTTCCTGTATAAGTCCGAGTTCCTTGTTTTTCCCGAAGAGCATGGGCTTGCCGTGTTCTAGATAAATCTGGTTTTCAGCCCTGAGCTCCTTGCTGGTTATTTCTGCATGGATGTCATCGTTGAAAATTACACAATTTTGTAAAACCTCAACAAGAGCCGTTCCTTTATGACGGGCAGCCTGAATAAATACTTCTTTCATCATTTCCAGGTCGTTATCTACAACCCTGGCGAAAAAATTACCCTGTGCACCCATTGCCAGTTCACCCGGAAGGAACGGATCTTCAATGGTTCCGTAGGGAGAGGATTTTGTGACGCTTCCCTTTGGTGTGGTCGGAGAATATTGTCCCTTTGTCAGACCGTATATTTTGTTATTGAAGAGAAGGATTTTAATATCAATATTCCTTCGTAAAAGGTGTATAAAATGATTTCCACCTATAGCCATGGAATCACCGTCTCCCGTAATAAGCCATACGCTCAGTCCGGGATTGGCCAGCTTAATTCCTGTGGCAATTGCCGGTCCGCGACCATGTAAACCATGAAAACCATATGTGTTTATATAATATGGAAATCTTGATGAGCATCCGATACCGGAAACAAAAACTATTTTTTCCTTGTCAATTCCTGTTTCAGGCAATGCACGCTGGATTGCTGCAAGAACAGCATGTCCGCCACATCCCGGACACCACCTTGCAGGCTGTTCCATTTTAAAATCCTGTGCTGTTGTTATGCAGTTATTTTCCATGGCTACTTTGAGGATGAATTTAATAAGGTGTCGAATTTTGCCTTTAGTTCTGCAATCATGAACGGCAGTCCCTGAATTTTATTGAATTGCAGATAGGTGAATTGAGGAAGCTTGCTCCTCAGATACGACGCAAATTGTCCAAGATTTAGTTCACAAACTATGATCTTTTGGAATTTGCTGAAAATATCTGAGACGTTAACCGGTAAAGGATTAATATAATTGAACTGAGCCAGACTGATGCTTTTTCCCTCTTCCTGTAATTCAACAACAGCGGTGTATAAAGCACCATATGTACCTCCCCAGCCGACAACCAGAAGATCGCCACTCTCTTCTCCGATAACCTGTTGCCGGGGAATATAGTTGGCAACCTTTTCCACCTTGTCATTTCGCAATATGGTCATATGCTCATGGTTATACGGATCATAGGAGATCACACCGGTTATGTCCGACTTTTCAAGGCCTCCGATCCGGTGTCTTAAGCCTGCCTGGCCAGGCAGTGCCCATAAACGAGCAAGGGTCTCGGGATCCCTTTTGTAGGGTTTATAATCGGGATCATTATCTTTTACAAGCCTTGGTTTTATTTCAGGCATATCTTTAGTGACAGGAATTTTCCATAATTCAGATCCGTTAGCCAGGTATCCGTCCGACAGAAGAATAACAGGTGTCATGTGTTCAATTGAAATCCTGGCAGCTTCAAATGCAAAATCAAAACAGTTAGCAGGGGTTGATGAGGCAAGAACCACAACCTGGCATTCACCGTGCCGGCCGTACAAAGCCTGCATTAAATCGGATTGTTCCGTCTTGGTTGGTAGTCCTGTTGATGGCCCCCCTCGCTGAACATCTACAATAACTAAAGGTAATTCAGCATTTACTGCAAGTCCAATTCCCTCGCTTTTCAGTGAAAGGCCGGGGCCGGATGTTGATGATACTCCAAGGCATCCCGCAAAAGATGCTCCTATTGCAGAACAGACGCCTGCAATTTCATCCTCTGCCTGGAAAGCTATTGCTCCAAGATTTTTCATAAAAGTAAGTTCCTGGAGTATCTCAGAGGCCGGTGTAATTGGATAAGAGCCCAGAAACAATTTTCTGCCTGATTTTTCAGCGGCGGCGAGCAAACCCCAGGCTATGGCAACATTTCCTGTAATATTCCGGTACAATCCCGGTCCTTTTTCTGCCGGTTTTACCTGGTAAGTGGCTTCAATAGCTTCAACTGTCTCGGCATAATTGTACCCTGCATGTAAAACAGCCAGGTTAGCTTCTACAAGCTCAGGTTTCTTTTTAAATCGTTCTCTAAGAAAGTTCTCACCGATTTTAAGATCCCTGTTAAATAACCAGAACAGAATGCCTGCAACAAATTGGTTTTTGGTCTTATCTGCGACACGGGCATCCAGGCCGAACTGTTTTACGACGTCACGAGTCATTTCAGTTATAGGTGCCTCCACGACGTTATAACCTTCAAGAGATCCGTCACGTAATGGATCTTCAATATAATCGGCTTTTTTATAATGTCTTGAATCGAAATTGTCGATATCGATAATTATAGTCGCTCCCGGTCGTATCCACCGCATATTTGCTTTCAACGCTGCAGGGTTCATTGCAACCAGAACATCAGCCTGATCTCCCGGTGTCGAGATTTCTTTGTGTCCAATGTGAACCTGAAACCCGGATACTCCTGCGACAGTTCCCTGTGGTGCTCTGATCTCAGCCGGATAGTCGGGGAATGTTGCCAGGTCGTTCCCGATAAAAGCTGAAGTATCGGAGAACTGAGCACCCGTAAGTTGAATTCCATCGCCGGAATCACCTGCGAATTTAACTACAACATCCTCTCTCTCAATAATTTTAACCCGTTTTTTCATTCCAATAAGCGGTTAATATATAAACAATGTTAATTTTTTCTGGTTAAAAAATCTATGATGATTATTGGAAAATATGGGTTTATGACATAAATCACTATAGTTAGTGTTTTAGGTTTGTTTATTTTGCCCTATAAGCAGTCGGGAATGTCATGGAATTCCTGAGTATTCCAAAAGTCCCAAAAACAGGTCGACTTGTTTTATCTTTGCATGTGAAAATCAAATTGAAATGGGTCTGATAAAATCAGTAAGAGGATTTACGCCTGAACTTGGAAGAAATTGTTATTTAGCCGAAACAGCAGTAGTTATTGGTGATGTAGTTGCAGGAGATGATTGCAGTTTCTGGTTCAACGTAATTATTCGCGGAGATGTAAATTCAATCAGAATTGGAAATAAAGTAAATATTCAGGATGGAACTGTTCTGCATACTCTGTATCAGCGTTCAGTTATTGAAATTGGAAATAATGTTTCAATCGGTCACAATGCAGTAATACATGGCGCAAAGATTCATAACAACGTCCTGATTGGGATCGGTGCCATAATTCTTGATCATGCGGTGATCGGAGAAAACTCTATAATTGCAGCTGGATCTGTGGTACTTACAGGAACTATTGTAGAGCCTGGAAGCATATATGCCGGCATACCAGCAAAACGGGTTAAAGACGTGGATCCGCAACAAACCTCAGAAATGATCAACCGGATTGCGAATGATTATGTGATGTATGCATCCTGGTATATAATATAGTCGTGCAGTCAGGTAATCATGCAGTCGTGCAGTCAGGCAGTCTGATTAGAATATATTTACCTTCTCCAGTTCAATCTCTTCTTCGAAGAAAAGTTTGGATATTGCCTGGAAATAGTCTGTAAAATCTGAGACAAGGAAACGGTGTTTCGGTTCGGAGGAACTATCGTTTAATTGTTTTCTTTCAGAAAGAACTTTTCTCAGGTGGTTGGCAACAATTTTTGAGGAATCGATTACATCGACCTTAAAATTGTAGAATTTGTTGATTTGATTTTTTATTATCGGATAATGCGTGCATCCAAGAATAAGTGAATCAATCTGCGATAATTCAGGCCTGGAAAGATAACTGCGTACAATAGCATTGCTGATGTCGTCGAATATGAAACCTTCTTCTATCATTGGTACCAGCATCGGGGTAGCAAGCGAGGCGACTGACAGGTGAGGATTTCTTGCTATAATTTTGCTCACATAAGTTCCGCTGTTAATAGTACCTTTTGTCCCTATAACACCAATTCTCCTGTATTTATTTACGGATGTAACATGTTCAACCACAGGGTTGATCACATCCACAACCTCTGCTTTATCCGCTACTTCTGAATTTATTACCTCATAGGCATTTGCTGAGGCCGTGTTGCACGCCACTACTATTACCTTGCATTGTTGTTCGATCAGGAACCGTGTAATCCGGGTCGAATAACCCATTATGGTTTCTTTTGATTTGTCGCCGTATGGCAGATGGGCAGTATCACCAAAATATATAAGCTTTTCGTTGGGGAGGATCTGGCGGATGGCATTGGCTACAGTTAATCCGCCAACTCCTGAATCGAAAACTCCTATAGGGGAGTTCTTCATAGTATCCATAGATGTAAAAAAACAAATGTATCAAAAAAAAAGAGTTCCGGAGTCGGTCGACTGCGGAACCCTCAATGAGAATTTTCCTGGTTATTGTTTATTTCAATCCCAGTTTGGTCTTTACAAGTGAAAGTATATCCTGTGAATCAGGTGATGAATAAACAATCATGCCCCCTGCGGTATCAAAAATATAGGTAAACCCGTTTTCGGCGGCTACTTCATTTACAGCCTTAATAGCTTTTTCCTGAATCGGCTCAAAAAGCTGCTGACGCTTTTCTGCTATCGATTGTTCGGCTTGTTGCTGGAAAGTCTGGCTTCTCTGGTTAAGCGACTGGAGTTCTTCTTCCTTGGTGTTAATAATAACTCTGCTGGTATTCGGATCGTTGCTCAGTCTCTGATATTCTTCGAACTTTCTGTTAAATTCAACCTGCAGTTCTTCAAGGGTCTGTTGCATTACAGCAGCTTCCCTTTCAAGCTGTTTTGTCGCACTGTCACTTTCAGGCATTGCAGCAAATACCAGCCTGCTGTCGATATGACCAAGCTTTATAGGATTCTGTGCAAATAAATTACCTGAGAATAGAAATATTCCTGTAAATATC
>DATAEX010000299.1:0-3370 GCA_036257765.1 Bacteroidales bacterium | reverse complement strand
TTGCATGAAATTCTGATTAGCTTTCAGATCGGGATATGCTTCTACAGCAATATTAAGTCCTTGCAAGGCAGATGATACCTGATTTTCGGCTGAAATTTTCTCATTTATTGTCTTTGCCTGCAGTGCCTGAGTTCTTGCTTTGGTTATTTCAGTTAATACTGTGCTTTCATGCTTCATATAACCTTTCACTGCCTCGACAAGTTGGGGAATAAGATCAAGTCGCTGTTTTAACTGAACATCGATATCTGCAAAAGCATTTTCACGGTTATTTCTAAGTTTGACAAGCCGGTTATACAGGCTAACTAGAAGAAGCCCGACAACGGCAATAATGATCAAAATCGCTATGGCCATTTGTTTTGATATTGGTTTATAATACTGCTAATTTATCACATTAATGTTTTGGTTATCTTTTCTTTTCTTATTTTAGTTCTTTAAAACTTCAATCATGAAACCTGCAGATCATATTGGTAGCAAGATTATCGCACTGAGAAAACTTAAGAACATTGAAAGTGTAACTCTGGCCGATCGTTCAGGATTATCAGCTGCCCAGTTGGAAAATATTGAATCGGGCAAGTCAATTCCTTCACTGGGAGTTTTAATAAGAATTACCAGGGCACTTGGTATTAGAATTGGATCGCTTTTGGATGATGCTGTAAAAGACGGACCCGTAATTGTTCGTTCAGGAGCCTGGGCGGAGGCTCAAAGTTTTTCCACCAGCGAGGACAAGAGCCGGGAGCATCTGACATTCTATTCACTTGCTCAGGACAAGACAGGAAGACACATGGAGCCATTTATAGTTGATATTGAACCCGGCACCGATAATCAGTTGAATAAATCATCCCATGAGGGTGAAGAATTCATCTATGTTATGGAAGGAGTCGTCACAATAGCATATGGGACCGATATATTTGAGCTTAATGCGGGTGATAGTATTTATCTTGATTCCATAGTGCCTCACCATGTAACGACCCGTTCGTCGCGCGCACGTATTCTTGGTGTAGTGTACATTCCGGCATAACCATCTCTCTATGGAACTAATAAATTATACCCTTGGTGAGATTCTTGAAAAATGGGCCACAGAAACCCCAGATCATGAATTCATAGTGTATCCCGACAGAAACCTGCGTTTTACTTACGGACAGTTCAATGAACGTGTTGAGCGCATGGCGAAGGGACTTATTTCAATAGGTGTAAGACCCGGCGACAAAGTCGGTGTCTGGGCTACCAATGTTCCCGATTGGTCAAGCATGATGTTTGCTACTGCAAAAATTGGAGCCATACTGGTTACGGTAAATACCAGTTATAAACTCACTGAGCTTGAATACCTGATAAAGAATGCAGATCTGCATACTTTATGCATCATAGATGGTTTCCGTGACAGCGATTATGTAAATATGATCTTTGAATTGATCCCTGAACTTAAAACAAGCGAACGGGGAAACCTGAAATCAGAAAGGTTCCCATTGTTAAAAAATATTGTTTTTATAGGGCCCCAGAAGCATAAGGGAATGTACAACACTCTTGAATTGATGTTACTGGGATCATACATAGATGATGATGAATTGTTCAGATACAAAAAAAACGTCAAGTGCCATGATGTGACAAATATGCAGTACACTTCCGGTACAACCGGATTCCCGAAGGGTGTCATGCTCAGCCATCATAATATTGTTAATTGTGGGCAAAGTACCGGTGATTGCATGAATTATACACAGGCTGACCGCTTACTGGTATGTGTACCACTATTTCATTGCTTTGGATGTGTGCTTGCAATGTGTGCCGTGGTTACCCATGGTGCAACAATGGTATTTGTTGAAGAATTTGATCCCCTTTTGGTACTTGCATCCATTCAAAAAGAAAAATGCACCGCTTTGTATGGTGTACCTACAATGTTTATTTCTGAGCTGAACCATCCAATGTTCAGTATGTTCGATCTGAGCAGTCTGCGAACAGGCATAATGGCCGGTTCGCTATGCCCTATAGAGACAATGAATCAGGTAATGACCCGTATGAATTGTCGCGATCTGATTATAGTATATGGATTGACGGAATCATCGCCCGGCATGACAGCCACAAGAATATCCGATCCTCCGGAGGTAAGGGCAACAACCGTAGGAACCAATTACCCGGGCGTCGAAGTCAAAGTGGTGGATCCGGAAACAGGGAAGGAATGCTCGCCCGAAGTTCAGGGTGAAATTTGCTGCAGGGGATATAATGTTATGAAAGGATATTATAATAATGCCGAAGCTACAGCAAAGGCAATTGATGAGGATGGTTGGCTGCATTCAGGCGATCTGGCTGTAAAAACAAAAGAAGGATATTACAGGATAACCGGCCGGATAAAGGATATGATCATAAGGGGCGGTGAAAATATCTATCCAAGGGAAATCGAAAACTTCCTTTACAAGATGCCCCAGATTGAAATGGTTGAAGTTGTGGGTATATCT
The DNA here is from genome assembly GCA_036257765.1 of Bacteroidales bacterium. Lineage (GTDB taxonomy): Bacteria > Bacteroidota > Bacteroidia > Bacteroidales > UBA10428 > UBA5072. The sequence goes on along the minus strand of DATAEX010000299.1, from coordinate 923 downwards.
GATGAAAAATATGGGGAAATAGTGGGAGCCTTTGTTAAGTTGAAAAACGGGCAAACTCTCACCCAGGAGGAAATCCAGGAATTCTGCAGAGGTAAAGTAAGTCGTTATAAAATACCGGCACACGTTATTTTTGTTGATGACTTTCCAAAAACAGCAAGCGGAAAAATTCAAAAGTACAAATTACGAGAGAAGGGTTTAGAATATGTAAAATCATTGTGCCACTGAAAAAAAGCCAATCTTGTTCAACCTTTCGTTCATTGGAATGTTATATAAATAAACTATTTAATTATGAACGGAGGAAAAGTGATTTTAGGTTTACTGGCAGGTATTGCCGCCGGTGCCTTGTTAGGGGTGTTATTCGCGCCAGATAAGGGAACAGAAACACGCAGGAAAATCTCACAGAAAAGTAAAGATTTTGTCGATGATGTAAAACATAAGTATGATGATTTTGTAAGAGGAGTTAACGAAAAAATCGATTCGGTGAAACAGGAAGCTGAATATATCAAATCAAAAGCTTCAAAGGTTTCCGATGTATAATCGATTCAACCTCTTATAAAACAGTCATGGAACTAAAGGAAAGTTCTCTCAAATCATTACTGGATAGTACTGAGGATTACATAAGAACCAGCGTAGAATTATTTAAATTAAAAGCGTTTGATAAAGGAGCGGAAAAAGTGGCCGTGATTATATCACGTGCCGCTGCCGTTTTTGTATTCTTCATGTTTCTTTTAATGATTTCCATAGCTTTGGGTCTTTGGCTTGGTTCACTTCTGGGAGGTTCTTTCTACGGCTTCCTCATCGTAGCCGGATTCTATGGATTAATGGGTGTGATTCTCTATTTCGTGACCCATAACTGGTTCAGGAAAATGATTGCAAATTCCATAATAAAACAAGTCTTTAAAGAATAGGTTATGAGAAATATC
>DATAEX010000287.1:0-4607 GCA_036257765.1 Bacteroidales bacterium | reverse complement strand
AATCAAATTTCTCCTTTACATCATCACCATTTTTGCTGTTTTTCTTGTTTTTATTCCTATGCTGACCGGTAAAAACCCTGCCTACACTCTGGATGAAATCAGTCATGACCGACGCATGCTTACCTTTCTCATCCTGATTTTTGCCTATTCGTTGGTATATCCCGTAATAGCCTTCACAACCCTAAAAAGATACCTTAACGGAAGCTATTCTGATAATCAGCAGCACTTTGAAAAGGTATTTGAGACGCTGGGATTTGAAAAGGAATCGGACTCCTCCGAAAGAATAGTTTACAGAAAGAAATCCAGGCTCACGCGGTTTTTACAATGGGGCGAAGATAGGGTTGTGATCAACACCTCATCGAGTCCGGTAACCATTTCAGGCCTCCGCAAGAATGTTAAAAGGATTGATATCCTGTTCGATCAGTATCTTAGTAAATAAGGAAGGATTGAGGTTTGAGGTTTGAGCTTTGAGGTTTGAACACCTTTTTAATTACTTTTGGGCTTTCTTTTACATACAGATGATAGCTGAACATTATGGGGAACTGGCAGCATTACTTGTTGCGGTTTTCTGGGCCGTCACAGCCCTGTCCTTTGAATCTGCCAGCCGCAAAGTAGGTTCGTTGCCTGTGAACATAATCCGCCTGGTTATCGGTCTCATTTTTCTTTCAGTACTTAACCTTTTTATAAGAGGATTAGCACTTCCTACGGACGCTACATCCCATAATTGGATATGGTTATCAGTGTCGGGCCTCATAGGATTTGTGATCGGTGATTTCTTTCTTTTAAAATCCTTGACAATAATAGGTTCCTGGTTTGCCATGCTGATAATGACCCTGGCACCACCAATGGCAGCTGTTTTCGGATGGATCATACTTGATGAGCATCTTAATGCTCTGGCTATAGGAGGAATAGTGATCACCATGAGCGGAATAATTATAGCCATGTTCCGGCGTGATGTTGAAAGCCGGAAATTTACAACAAGTAAACCAATGACAGGTTTGTTCTATGCCTTTGGTGGAGCACTTGGACAGGCTCTGGGTATCGTTTTCAGCAAATACGGAATGGGAGATTACAACCCATTTGCTGCCACACAGATCAGGATTATCATGGGTATAATCGGGCTCGTTGTTATCATAACTGTATTACGTAAATGGAATTCAGTCGTCACAGCGCTTAATCAAAGGAAAGCCATGTCACGCATAACGATCGGTTCATTTTTCGGGCCATTCCTTGGAGTTTCCTTTTCACTGATCTCTATTCGTTTAACATCTACAGGGATAGCATCAACGATTATGGCCCTGGTGCCCATTTTTATTATACCACCGAGTATCTGGTACTTCAAGCACAGGATAACCCTACGTGAAATAATTGGAACCATTGTAAGTTTGTCAGGTGTGGCTCTGTTCTTCCTGTAGAGAAGTCAGGCAGTCGTGCAGTCAGGCAGTCATGCAGTCATCCAGTCTGAAACCTCAAGCTTCTTCTTCTAACTTCTTCTTCAAACTTCTTCCTTCAAACTTCTTCCATCAAACCTTCAAACTCTCTTCATACCTTCTTTCCTAAGCTTTCTCCAATGCCTCCTTCGTTGAACTCTTAATTTTGTCACATAAATTATGCTGTACATAATTGGAATAAAAAGCAGGGTCAGAAATGTTGCAAAGGAAAGTCCAAAAATGATCGACCATGCCAGGGGACCGAAAAAGTCCTTTGTATCTCCGCCGATATGTATCTGCGGATTCAGATCCGTAAGCAATGTTCCGAAGTTTATGTTGAATCCAACGGCCAATGGAATCAATCCCAACATTGTGGCTGTAGCTGTCAAAACAATAGGAGTAATCCTTATCTTTCCTCCCTGAACTATGGCTTCCCTTGTACGAGCCCCTCTTTCTTTCATCTTATCGGTGAAATCCACGAGCAATATACCGTTTCGCACAACAATACCTGCCAGAGCCACTATTCCCATACCCGTCATGATAATCGACATATCCAGGCCAAAGATGCTGAAGCCGAGGAGGACACCGATAATACTGAACAGGATCTCTGAAAGGATAATTACAGGCTTGCTCAGCGAATTAAACTGGGTTACCAGTATGAACAAAACAAGAAATACGGATACAAGCATGGCCTGCATAAGGAATACCATATTTTCAGCCTGTTCTTCCTGTTCTCCTGTAAGTGAAATCTCAACAGCTTCGGGCTTACTGAAAGAGGGTAGTGCCTGCCTGATTTGAGTATTTACAGCGTTGGAATTATACCCGGACAACAGGTTTGATGAAAGGGTAATAACCCGTTTCAGGTCCTGCCGCGATATGCCTCCGTATGTATTTTGATAGCTGATGGATGCCACGGATGACAGAGGAATACTTTTAAGCCGGCCGGTCGCCATATCCATAAAAGTGATTTTCAGATTCATCAGCCGGTCAATATTTTCTCTGGAATATTCGTTATACCTGAGCTGAATGGGGTACTGATCCTCCTCTTCACGATATTTTGAAACTTCCATTCCTGTAATGGCTGTTCTGAGTTCCATACCAACCTGACCGGTTGTTATTCCTTCGCGATTGGCTCGCTGCCGGTCGATATTAACAATTAGTTCCGGTTTAAATGTTTCGAAATCCGATTTAAGCTCTTCGATGCCACCGATTCCCAGGGAATCTATGAAATGCCTGAATCGGGAGGTAGTGGCGACCAGTTCCTCAAGATTTTCGCCCGAAATTTCAATATTGATCGGCATACCAACCGGGGGACCATTCGCCTCCTTATCTACAGTAATTTCTGCACCGGCAATTTCTTGTATCTCATTCCGGATCTTATCCATATAAGGAGTTGTCTTTTCGCCTTTCCTTTTTGCGAACTCCACAAAATTGATGGATACCCTGGCAAGATTCGGTGTAGTAGCACCTGATGAGAAAAGATCATTGATCTGACCCACGTTAGTTATTACGGATTCAACAATCCGGTTGCTGTCACCCAGAACTTTGAAAACCTTTTCCTCTACTTTTCGCGTGATGGAATCTGTAGCCACTACCTCAGTGCCTATAGGCATTTTAATATTGACCATTATAGTAGCAGGATCACCCTCTGGAAAGAATAGAACATTAGGCTTGACAGCCGAGAATATAAATATTGTGAGAATGAAAAGACCTACGAGCGACCAGACAAGCCGGCCTGGTCTGCGGCCCTTCAGCGACCAACGCAGTGCATTTTCATATGCTCTTAACATCCGTGGGATAACTCTTCGCTGGAATCTAAGAAGCACTTTCCACATATAAAGATTATGCAAGACATAACTGATGGCGATGAAAACTCCCAGGTTAGCCAGTCCTCTGAAGAACTTGAGTCCCATGAACCCCGGAATGTATAAAATGGCAGAAACAATTAGTATTTTCAATCCGGTCTTCAGGATCTCTCGCCGGTTCCTTTCCTGGCCTTCTTGCTCATCAGGCTTCATAAATGTTATTGCAAAAACCGGATTAAAGAAATAAGCTACGATCAGGGATGCAAACAACGTTACAATCAATGTAACAGGTATGTAATACATAAATTTCCCTACCACACCCGGCCAGAAGGCCAGCGGGAAAAACGGGGCAAGGGTGGTCAGCGTTCCCGAAAGGATGGGTACAAATACTTCTCCGGCAGCGGCTTTGGCTGAAGATTTGATATCCAATCCGGTCTTCGAGAATATACGGTGTGTATTTTCTATCACCACAATGGCATCATCCACAACTATTCCCAGTGCAAAAATAAATGAGAACATGACCAGCATATTGAGCGTGAAATCCAGAAACGGCAATTGTATTACGATGTAAGCCAGAGCCATCGACAGAGGCACCGCAAGACCCACAAAAATCGCGTTGGTGAGTCCCATAAAAAACATCAAAACAATGGTTACCAGTATGAATCCTATAATTATGGTATTATTAAGTTCTTTAAGCATGATCTTGGTAAAATACGACTGATCACCAGAAATAACTATTTTAAGATCTTCCGGTAATGCTGTCGCCTTCATTTCGTCAGTGATTACCTGAATCTGATCGGCAGCGTTAATAAGATTCTCGCCGCTCTTTTTTACTACATTCAGTGTTACGACATTCTGACGTGCTAATCTTGCATAGCTTTCAGCCTCCTTATGAGAATCCTTTATTTCCGATATATCGGAAAGCCTTACCACTGCTCCGCTGGCTGATGTTAGTGCGATATTCTTGATCACATCGGCATCTGCAAATTCTCCTACAACGCGAACCGATCTGCTCATGCCTTCCATATCGATGTTCCCCCCGGATATGGTAACGTTTTCGTTCTGTATCGCTCCCTGAATATCTCTGAATGTGACCATAGCAGCTTGCATCTTGTACATATCCACATCGATCTGGATTTCCCTGTCGAGTGCTCCCACCACGTCTACACGTGATATTTCATTAACCTCTTCAATACGGTCGGCCATATCATCAGCAAACACCTTGAGCTGCTGAAGGCTATAGTCACCGGATAGATTAATATTCATGATCGGAAACTCAGAAAAATCAAGTTCTTCAACAACCGGATCTTCTATCAGGTCGCTCGGCAAATCTCTCCGGGCTTTATCAACGGCATCTTTTACACGCTGTCGG
>DATAEX010000480.1:0-11081 GCA_036257765.1 Bacteroidales bacterium | reverse complement strand
TCGGCAAATATGCCATTCCCTTGATTCTCATACAGTGAACAGTAGGAATCATCGGATACGAAGAGGTCAAGCAAAGCATCACCATTGTAATCGGCAAAGTCGACCGACATGCTAACCGTGGACTCTCCGGCTTGACTGAATGCTGTGCCCGATTTAGTACCGATATCGGTAAAATGCTTGCCCCCATCGTTATGCCATAAAAAATTCAGGGTATGATCATTTGCGACGAAAATGTCAACAAAGCCATCATTGTCCACATCTGCTGCTCCCACACCCATTGCCCGTCCGTCAATATCAGCTATGCCTGTTTCAGCCGTAACATCTTTAAAGGTACCATCACCGTTGTTATGATATAAAACATCAGCTTCAAACTCATAGGCCATGGGAGGCGGGAAGCCGTCGGGGGCATAGAAATACTTATATTCAGGATCGAATTCAAGATAATTTCCTACATAAAGATCCAGAAAACTGTCGTTATCATAATCGAGCCATACTGAACCTACGCTGCAGGTGTAATCTCCGGCAACATTCGCATTTTCTGTTATATTGTCAAAAGTGCCATTGCCCTTATTCTTCAATAGCACATTATACCCATAATTACTCAGGTAAAGATCGGGGTAACCGTCGTTATTAAAATCACCTGCCGATACACCCAGCGTATACCAGGGACCGCTTATACCTGCTTTTTTTGAAACATCTTCGAATGTCCCGTCCCCACGATTCCTGTAGAGATGGTTTCCGGCAATTGCAGCGGGTTTTTCACTTTTGGTGAATTTTTCAAGCCATGTTCCGCTTGTGGCAAAAATGTCAATATGACCATCCTGATCGAAGTCAAAAAAAGCAGTTCCTCCGCAGCTTGACTCGACGATGTTATTTAATTCAGGTCCTCCAATGGAATGAACGAAATCAAGACCTATAGACTGTCCGATTTCCTGAAAATAATCTTCATTAGCCGGAGGTACTGTTAAAGCAGCATCTTTGGTTCCCGGCTTACAGCCGGTCAAGACCGTTAACAGTAAGAGAAAAAGACTGTGGTTGATTTTGTCAGGGCACATTTTTCTTAATATCTTACGAACAATAGGTAAAAGCCTGGGTCTGGGAATGTGGATTTAGTTGAGATATATTAGGTTTTATTATTTCGGGCCGTAAAAATATTAAGTTTTTTCTAATATGCTAATGATAAGTAGTTTCATTTCATTTTATTAAGCGCACAGGCAAGATCTGTCAATTTAAAAACTATCATTCGTATAACAGACCTTACCTATACCACTTAAACCCTAATTATTATTTGTCTAAAAGAACTTGTGGATTTTAAGTCTCCCGACTTTCTTTTAACCATGCATTACAATAATACTATCAGAACATTAAAACCCCATTAAAACCAAATTAAAAGGCAGTTAATTATTGAGGGAACAGTTGTCAGACAGTGAGAGACTTTGCGGCTCAGGTTTCAGATATCCTGCTAAGGTGAAAAGTAACAGTTATCTCTGTACCGGAGCCTGCTTCCGACATTAATTCAATATTTCCGTTATGATTTTCTATGATTTGTTTTACAATGGACAGGCCAATTCCTGTTCCGGGATAGGTTTTCGCATTCCGTGATCGATAAAAGGGCTCGAAAACCTTTAGCTTTTCATCTTCAGGTATTCCAATGCCATTATCTTTAAAAGTAACCCGGAAAGTATTTGCTGAACTATTCAGACCGACATTTGTCGTGTGATTATTTGAATATTTACAACCATTTTCAATGAGGTTTGAGAATGCCACTTTGAGCAATGACTCGTCACCCGTAATTGTCATTTGTGATTCATCTTCTACTGATTCATCTATGTTACTATTAATGTGGAAATTCTTATTAAACCGTAATAATTCGTCCCGTGTTTGCCATAGAATCTCATCAACCCTGACATTGCTGTTAAAACTTATGGGCCCCTCGGCACTCGTACGCGCTATCAAAAGAAGCCTGTTCGCAAGATCGATTATCCGTCGGGTATCTTCCAAAACTGATTTAATCTCAGTTTTATATTCATCATTTGTCCGGTCTTTCAATGAAAGTACTTCAAGTTGTCCGTTAATCGCGGTTAAAGGTGTCCTTAATTCATGAGATGCATTTGCTATAAAATCTTTTTGCATAGTAAATGATTTTTCCAGCCTTGAAAGCATTTTATTAAAAGTAGCAGCCAGCTTTCCAATCTCATCTTTAGCATTTCCTTCATCAATTCTCAGATTCAGACTGGTTACAGAAATTTCTTCAACTCTTTTAATCACATCTGAAATAGGTTTCAATGCCCTGCCTGAATACATCCAGCCGGCTACGGTTATAATGATAATGCTTATCAGGCACACAATTAAAAGAATTATTCTTAACTGTTCCAGATGATGCTTCCCCTCATTGTCGATTGCACCTGCAAGCACAAGGAATCTTTCATTTACTGATAACCTGTAAAGGCTGCCCATGATTTCATACTCTTCCTGCTGATAAAATACCTGACGACCCGATCTGATGCTTTCAAGCACATCGTATCTTAGTTTTATTTCGTTTTTATAATCTGTAGTAAAAATTATATCGTCGTTAGAATTGAGAATGATTATTTTTTCACTATTCAGTTTATTCGGATTACTTCGCTCCAACTGTTCAATCATACTTGCATTCAGATTAGCCTCGAGCAGCAGGTTGGACGTTATTCTTGCTTTTGCCATAAGACGTTCCATGAAAGCCTGTTGTCTATATCTGGCAGAAAAGAAGTAAATCGAAAAGGAGGCGAGGATCATGATGACCGCGCCTATGAGCAGAAATTGTAATGTGAGCCGGGTTCTTATCTGCATATTATTGTTCTCCGAAAATGTAGCCAAAACCTACTTTTGTACGGATCAGCTTATTGTTGAAGCCTTTATCGATTTTTTTACGAAGAAAATTCACATAAACATCCACCACATTGGTTCCGAAATCAAAGTCAATGTCCCACACGTTTTCGGCAATATCATTCCGGGATAAGACCCTTCCCTTATTTCTCATAAAATATTCAAGGAGGGCAAATTCACGGGCTGTTAATTCTATAGATGAGTCAGCTCTTTTGGCAATTTTCTTGTCAAGATCCAGTTCCAGATCTTCTACAACGAGCTTATTGGTAATTTCCGAAAATGCTTCTGATTTTCTGAGTAATACTTTTATTCGGGCCAGCAATTCCCTGAATTCAAATGGTTTAACAAGATAATCATCTGCACCCGCATCAAATCCCATAATTTTATCATCGGTAGTGCCGAGAGCAGTAAGCATAAGCACAGGCACATTTTCATTTCTTTCTTTGATTTTACGGCAAAGATCCAGACCACTAATTCCGGGAATGATCAAATCGAGTATGAAAAGATTATATTTATAAAGATGAGCCAGCTTGTCTGCAGAAATACCATCATACGCTATCTCAGCTTCATACCCAGCCTCTTCCAGTCCTTTCTTTATGAATGAAGCTACTTTTGGTTCATCTTCAACAATTAATATCTTCATGTATAGTTTTCTGAGTTCTTTTGAACGAATTTACATTTTTTTGTCATATTGATTATTACAATCTGAAAGTTGCGAGTTTCTATTTAACATAATCAGACCACCCCGCCGGGGTACCCCCACCCCGGCGGGGTGGTCTGACCCTTGTTATTTCAATACTTTTTCCTCGTATTCGCGGTATAATGCATCGTAAACGGCACTGTCATTATCCGGAAGAAATTCATTAATCTGGTGGTTGAGCATAAATGAGGATGCTTCGTTTATATTTCTGAAAATACCGAGACCTGTAAAAGCAATTATTGCAGCACCTACTGCAGTTGCTTCCTGTACATAGGGCACACGCACCGGTAATCCAAGAATTGTAGCTCTTAATTGGTTCCATAGCGAATTTCTTGAACCTCCTCCTGAGCAAAGCATATATTTCGGTTCGAAATTTCCTGTTTTCTTTAGTTTTTTCATACCAAACCTGGTATAATAGCAAAGAGATTCCAGAGCGGCCCTGTAAATCTGAGCACGACCGGTAACATGTGTAAACCCATCAATTCTGCCTTTATTCCCCGAAAAGCCACCGGAAAATATTTCAGGTACAACAATTACCCCATCGGCGCCAGGGTTGACTTTTTCAGCTTCCGAAATCATCGTTTCATATCGTGAGGGCCCCTTTAAAGTATCACCATATAGTAAATTTCCAATCCATTCAGTAAAACCTGATGCTACCCATTGTACACCAATATCAACAATTCCCTTAACTGCATCGAGTTCAATGGTGATTCCATCCTGTCGGCCGGGCATTTTGAAGTCGCCTGCAGCAGAACGCGTCATCAGGATTTCCCAGGTACCGGAACTGAGAATGGGTTCATTGATGCCTGCGCCTGACCCGATAAGAGCAAACTGTGTATCATGTCCGGCGGTAATCAAAGGGGTTCCGGTAGTAATCCCAAAGTTACCGGCGGTTTTTGCGGATAGTTTTCCTATAGTAGTTCCCGGCTCAGTGAAAGGGGGGAACAAATCAATATTAAGGCCTAATTTCTGAAATACAGATGTTGAAAATTGTCGAGTTTGCAATGAAGTAAGCATGGTTGTTCCCGCCATTGTTGCATCGGTAACCAGTTCACCACCCAATAACCATAGTATCAGCGATGGCATGAGTACATAATGGCATGGTTTCCTAAAACTGTCCGGTCTGTGTTCTTTAAGCCAGATTAATTTATTAATGGTATTGAAATGATACGACTGTAGTCCCGTTTCCTTAAATAGCCATTCACGGTCAAGATAATGATTTAAATTATTTTCTGATTCCCAGGTCCGACTGCATTGCCAGGAAATCACAGGGTAAATCAATGATCCGTTATGATCAATGACCGCTCCATCCACACCAAATGAAGTAGCCGTTATTGCAATGATCTCCGTTTTTACGGTATCGGTTGTAACTTTACGGACACATCGTGAGAGTTTTGAAAATATTTCATTAAAATCCCAAATCAGTCCGCCCTCAAAAAAAGGATCGGCCTTGGTTTCGTTTGGTTCTGAAGAGGATGACAGAACTAATCCTGATTCATCCACCAGGCACGCTTTAACATTTGTTGCACCACAATCAAGGATCAGAACCGACCTATTCATTAGTATTTACTTTAACTGTTTTCCCCGCGCCAATCATTATTTGACGGCTTTCGTTACCGAAGATGATGCTGCATTCGTTCCTGGTTTTGCTTGTTATACTTGCCGAAGTCAATTTGCCATCGTTCCAGGTCATATCAATTATAAAACCACCTCTTGCGCACAATCCTTTAGCACTGCCATTTTTCCATTCATCAGGTAAAGCCGGAAGGAGCCGGATTTCTCCATTTCCCGACTGAATCAGCATTTCAGCAACTGCAGCTGCTCCTCCGAAATTTCCGTCAATCTGGAAAGGGGGATGGGCATCAAAAAGGTTTGGATAGGTTCCTCCACCTCCTGAATAATTGGTTTTCATACCGTCAGGATCAACATACCGCAATAATTCACGATACATTTTATAAGCCCTGTTACCATCGTGCAGCCTCGCCCAGAGATTTATCCGCCAGCCTTTCGACCAGCCTGTGGTTTCATCTCCTTTAATTTCAAGCGTCTTCCTGCATGCTGCAGCCAGATCCGGCGTTGTTACCGGCGAAATCTGATGACCCGGGTGAAGACCAAATAAATGGGTCTGATGACGATGCTTTGGATCCTCATCTTCCCAACCGTAATACCATTCCATTAAATTTCCCTTCTTACCTATTTGATAAGGCCGTAGTTTTGTCAGCGCTTCTTCAAGCCGGACTCTTAAATCAGCATCCAATTTGAGTATCCGTGAGGCCTCAAGCACTTGTTGCATGCATTCTCTTGCCATGGCGATTTCACCGGTTGCCCCATATAATGTAGCACCGTGATATCCCTTGTCTGTAATATATTTGTTTTCGGGAGAAGTGGAAGGCGAAGTTATAAGGTGTCCTTTCTGATCCTCAATAAGCCAATCAAGACAAAACTTAGCAGCCCCTTTCATAGTTTCATAGGCTTCGTTTTTAAGCCATTCCTTATCCTGAGTATATAGAAAATGTTCCCATAAATGAGTGCTGAGCCAGGGACCAGCCATATACCAGTTCGCCCAAACAGGATCACCATTTCCAAAGTCTCCCACCGGATTGCTCATTGCCCAGATATCAGAGTTATGGCATGCTGTCCATCCATCTTTTACCCCAAGAAATGTTTCTGCGGTAATTTTACCGGTTTGCGACAGGCTTTGAATAAAAGTAAGCAGCGGCATATGCATTTCTGAAAGATTCGTATTCTCTGCCAGCCAATAATTCTCCTCAAGGTTTATATTTATCGTGTAATTGCTGCTCCATGGTGGCCTCATGTAGGGATTCCAGAGACCCTGCAAATTAGCAGGAACTCCGGGAGTGCGTGAGCAACTGATTAGCAGGTATCGGCCATATTGGAAATACAATATTTCAAGATTTCTATCTTCAGCTCCGGAAGCATATCGCTTCAGTCTTTCGTCAGTTGGCAGGTCAGGTGCTGTAGTTTCTCCCAGAAAAAGTTTAACACGGTCAAAATACTTCTGATAATCAGAAATATGATCATTAAACAACGTCACATCCGGTTTTGCGACTGCTTTTTCAAGCTGTTCCCGGCCGACTGATTTGTGATCGATTCCTTCCTTTACCGGATCCTTATCAAACCCGTTAAAACTGGTTGCAACTGATATAAGTACGGTTGCAGTAGAACCTTTGCTGACTCCTAAAGTGCTATCGGTAACAACCACCTTACCGTCTGTATTTTTAATGGTTATAAATGCTGAAAACCGGGTTCCGGTATTTTCTTCAAAAACAATTGCATTATTGACATCACCGAGATAGTTCGGCTTTGCAACTCCCGGTGCATGTCCTGAAGAATATATAGTATTGCCTGTTACAGAATTCTTATGTCTTAGCTGACTGGTAAATCTCATGTTGAAATTAAGCTTTTCCTTTTCGCTTGCAGTCAATTTGATCACCATTATCTGGTCAGGCCAGGAGACAAAGTATTCCCTGGAGTAATTTATGTTTTGCGCTGTATAAGTAATTTTAGCTATGGCTTGTGAAATATCCAGCTCCCGCCGATAATTACTGACTTTTCCAACTTGAGTAAAGTCGATATAAACCGTTCCTAAAGGCGCGTATGATTCCGAAAATTTTCCCTGCACTTTTCGTTGAAGCTGATCAGCTTTCGCATAATCTTCATTTTTTAATGCTTCTCTGATTTCCGGAATAAAGGTATGAGCATCTTTATTCATGTAAGGATCAACAGGGCCGCCCGACCATAAGGTTATATCGTTAAGAAAGATCTTTTCGGTTTCAGTTCCGCCGAATATGCAAGCACCCATTTTACCATTTCCAATAGGCAATGTCTGCTCAAAAAAACTCGCCGGTTCTTTATACCATAAGCTGGATGAGGATTGCGAAATAGCATCTTTTACAAATATTAAAGCAAAAAGTAATGCAAATATAGATTTAGCCATATGAATCATGATAATTTGTGTTTTTGCTGGGGCGAGATGTGAATTTATAAATCTGCTGTGGTTTATCGGAAGTACATCACCAGTTATCCGTTCGGAATGGTGAAGCAGGAAGTCCCTCCCTGTTATACAGATTTGAGCCCTCGGGGTTATCCGCCCATGCATATCTAACAGCAACCGGCCTGGGTATTTCATTGTTCCACACTATTACTTTATTCTTCTTAATTGTGGCCTTAGCCCAAACAAATTTTTTATCATTACCGGCAATGGTAAAGTGGTTAAGTGTTGTATCTCCGTGAGCTATAAGTCCCGTTCCTTTATTTGTGAAATCGATAATAATTTTGTTGCCCTTTATCTGCATTGAGCTATACAGTGGTCCTGAGAAGATCACATCTTCAACATAAGCTACTTTTTGTGCAGTAAGGAAAAGACGCTTTGCCACATCCAGTTTATTCAGGGGATGTATGTCGTTCCACTCACCCAGATCAATAGTAACAGCCATTGCTGTATTAGGTACCGACAATGCCTGAACCTGTGCTTCTCTGAATAATGCCCAGTTGCTTTCACCAGGTTGGTCCTTTGCGGCCATAAAATTGGGTAATTGGACGTATAAAAAAGGAATATCACCCTGGTTCCAGTTCATTCTCCAGTCATTGATCAGCGCCGGGAATAACTTACGCTGTTCAACCGGCCTTTCGGCATTCGATTCACCCTGATACCATAATATTCCTTTTATCCTATAGTAGAGCAAAGGGGCTATCATGGCATTAAACAAACCTGATGGTTTATACTTTACCGTTACACTTCCCTGCATGGGCTTCATTTTTGCACCAAGCCGGAAATACCATTCACCAATAAGATTAATGGTATCACTTCCTGCAATAAGTTTATACTCTTTATCCGGTACAAAACCTCCTATACCACCATTGCTAATTACTTTAACCACAATTGTGTTCTTGCCTTCATTCAGTACTCCGGCAGGAACCTCATAACGTCTGGGAGGGTACTGATAACTGGTTGATCCTATAAAAACTCCGTTTACGAAAACCGAATCAGCATCGATTATTCTTCCCATCAGCAATTTAATCTGACCACCTGTCATTGAGGCAGGCACATCAAAATTTTTCCTGAACCATACTATTCCATTGACAGGGCCGAGACTGGTTTTTGCCCAATAACCGGGAATCTCCGTTTTTTCCCAATTGTCAGTGTTGATATCCGGCATAATCCATTTTGCCTCGTGAATAAGATGTCCCTCATCCTTTTTCCCTGCTTCGCTGTACCATTCAAAGGGTCTATCTCTGTTGACTTTTTCAATACTATCGATCAGGGCTTTGTTTTTGAAGCGCTGGAGTTCGTTAAAGTGACCGGGAAATGCTTTAATGGCTTCTTCGCTTATCCAGGCTTCCGTGGGTGTACCTCCGATTGCCGTATTGATCATTCCGACAGGAATACCATATTTGGCGTTTACTTCCCTTGCAAAGAAATAAGCAATGGCTCCGAAGTTCAAAACGCTTTGTGGGTTTGCCTTCTGCCATTTACCGCCATTATAGTCAATAAGGCGCTCATTGAAATTATAGGTCTGCGGAGCTGCAAAATAACGGATCTCATCATTTTCTGATTCTTTTATTTCATGGCCGTATAAAGGACTTGCGCGATTCATATTAAGTTCCATGTTCGATTGACCCGAACAAACCCATACATCACCTATTTGGATATCATTGATATTAACGGTGCTGCTTCCTTTAATCAGCATTGAATACGGACCTCCCGCGGCCATAGAGGGCAACATGACTTCCCATTTTCCGTTGTCTGAAACATCAGTCCGGGCTTCATTACCGGCTAATTCAACTGATACCGTTTTGCCACCAACATCCCAGCCCCATATTTTTATCGGGGCATCCCGTTGCAAGACCACGCCATCGCTAATTAGCGAAGGAAGTTTAACCTGTCCTCTTACAGAAATAAAACAGCTTGCATAAACTAAACAAATCAGAAAGATACCAGCCCTAATTTTCATTTGAGATTCCCATTACAATTGATAAACGAATATAATCATTTTGGTCTGAGGTTGCAGATCAGAGTTTGAGGTTTGAAGTTTGAGGTTTGAGGTTTGACTGCAAGACTGAACGGACTACAAGACTGCTCGACTTTATCGTGATTTATAGTAATCTCTGATAACAAACCATGCCTTCTTTTTCTCACCAAATTCCGAAAGAAGGCCTTTTCTGTTGTATCCACCCTGATATAAAGGATGCATGCGTACAGGTGATCTGTAATCAACGAGAAGCCATGGACAAACACCAACCAGGTTGGGGGTTACAGCAAACATTTCAACTTGTTCCCGGTAAATATTCTCCTGGTATTCCTCGTTCCACCAGGCAGCCTCGTCACCCGGACCATAGTCTGAACCGAATTTTGCCTCACCTCCGAATTCAGAAATGATCAAAGGTTTTTCAACAATAAATTTCCACCTGGTTTCAGACGGATTACCCTGCCTTGGTACGTACCAGTTGAGGTATTCATTAATACAAATAATATCAAGCAATCTGCATATGGGGTCCCATACTTCAAAAGTATTGTTCTCATATTTCTGATTGCTCAGTACAGAGGTAATCAACCTTGAAGAATCCTGAGCTCTGCATTTTTCAGTCATTTCAACAAGAACTTCCGACCGTTCAGGAGTAGTGGTATAGGTCTCATTTGATAAACTCCACACTACAACACTGCACCGGTTTCGGTCTCTCCGCATCATTTCATTCATCATGTTCTCCATCTTTTTTCTAAAGCCGGAAGAAGCAAATTCTATATGCTGATATACCGGTATTTCGTCCCAAACCATGATTCCCATTTTTTCGGCAAGCCTCACTATATGCTCGCTATGTGGGTAATGTGCCAGTCTTACAAGATTGCAGCCTAATTCTTTGGCCCAGTTAAGCAAAATAAGCGCATCCGCTTCGGTACATGCACGTGCAGCTTGTATAGGCCGTTCTTCATGAATATTGACTCCTTTTATGAATATAGGTTTTCCGTTAAGTAATATCCGGGATCCGCTAACCTGTATGTTTCTAAAGCCAATCTCATCTTCGACGGTATCATTCGCTGATGCTATAATTACCTTATACAATTTTGGATCGTCAGGTGACCACAAATGGAATTTTCCGGAGAAACGAACTTCAGCAAAACCATTTTCACTGGTTTGGGTTGTATAATTTATCTTCAGTTCAGGTATTTTTATAGTAATGTTTTCCTTGCTGTCAGATCCATTTAGTCTGATCCAGCCCGAAACAACAGAATTCGAATTTTTTGCAAGCTGAATGAAATAATCATCTATGAATTCCAGGGGCGCTTCAATGAGATTCACTTCACGGGTAATTCCACCGTAATTAAACCAGTCATAACCCATACCCGGAATTCCATCTTTTCTGCGTTGATTGTCAACCCTGATAATAAGGGCATTATCGCCTGCCTTTACAAATCCTGTAATTTCAATCTGAAAAGGAGTAAAACCTCCTTCATGACTACCGATGTGCTGCCCGTTCAAATAAACATCCGCCATATAAT
>DATAEX010000281.1:0-5600 GCA_036257765.1 Bacteroidales bacterium | reverse complement strand
ATATCGAATCATGAACGGCTATTCCACGGGGAAATTTGCTCACTCTTCGATACCTAGGAGCCTGCCTCGGGCTCGGTCCGGGGGCGAAGGTTGACACACGCCGTTCAAATTGTATGATGTGCGGCTCGCGCGGGAATAGCTCAGTTGGTAGAGCACGACCTTGCCAAGGTCGGGGTCGCGAGTTCGAGTCTCGTTTTCCGCTCAAATCAGGGCCGATAATATCGTAGCCCTTTTTTTATCGTAGTTCTTTGTTGCCCGGATGGTGGAACTGGTAGACACGCAGGACTTAAAATCCTGTGGCCAGTAATGGCTGTGCGGGTTCAAGTCCCGCTCCGGGTACTCATGTTTAGTTTTATTTCGCAGCTACGCTGCTGGATATAAAGCAAATATGCAACAGTTGCAAACTACGCCCGGCAAACAGGTGCGTCCTGATCTAAATTTATCCCAGGAATTGTATCTATCCGATTAACACGTTTTAAATCTGATGCCTTCGTCCTTACAAATATACTGAATCGCCCATTTACCCGATTGAGCAGCCGGTGGAAGCCCTCCACCCGGGAAAAGCCATTGTCCCGCCATATAAAACTTTTTCAAGCCTGGCAATATCGGGCTGAAATTCTTCATCATGGTCTTACCCGATGGCATAAAACCTTCATATGCACCCTTCCAGACTCCGGTATATTTAACATCAGTAAGTGGAGTGGCCACATCAATCGCTTCAATGTTTCCTGAAATTTCGGGATAGTGCTTTAACAGTATTTCCGTACAATCTTTTGCAATTTTTTCCTTTTCGTATTTGTATTCCACCGGAGTCATATCTTTCCAAAGTTCCCACGGAGAGTCGAACCGGATCACCATAGTTGTTTTTCCTTTGGGAGCCATTTCCGGATCAAAACAATAGTTCATTATTGAATATCCGTTTTGCGTTTTGGTCATGCCAATAAGCATATCTCTATTTAACCACAATTCAGCAGGCACGTCAGAAGAAATCTGTTTGTTAATCCCGAATGAAACCTGAACCAAAGGTGTAAACAGTTCCCAATTTTCATAAGCATTTAATATTTTTCTATTAATGTATCTGCCTTCAAGCATTTCAAAAATAGTCGAATGTCCATCAGCTGCACTTATAACGTAATCGGAATAAATCTCAGTTCCGTCAGACAGAGAAACTCCTTTTGTAATATCATTTTCAGTCAGTATCCTGGCGACTTTTCTGCCTGTTGTAAGCCTTCCGCCCAGATTCGTGAATTTTTCACTCATTCTTTGAACCAGCGGGCGTGAACCACCCACAAGGTAACCGGCGTTTTTCTTATTAAACCACGCAAACATCATAATAAATCCAAGCGCAGAGAAATCCCGGCTGCCATAAAGGCTATCCAGAAAGAATAAAAGGTCATGATTCTTTAGATTCAGACTGTGGAAATAATCCTTACAGGTTTTGCTGCCATATTTTAAAAATAAAATCAAAACTGGTAGCATGGATAAACCCAACTTTATCATTTGAAAGAAGTTCCTCAACCCGGGCGGATCAGTAAAAGGACTTAAAAACCTCGATTTACGCATATCATTGCACATTTTATTTATTCCCTTTGAGTCCTCTGGAGCTATTTTAAGGAGGTAGTTTTTCCATTTTTCAAGATTGGTATAGAAAATAAATTCCTTTCCATCGTCAGTTCTTATTTTTGAGGATATCTCGTGATCAATTATTTCTACATTTTCATTTATTACATTGGTCTCTTTCCATATGTCGTTAAACGGTCCTGTTCGGGTACCCACCAGCCAATGCAGACAGTAATCAAACCGGTATCCTTTGCGATCCCATGCTGTACACTGGCCTCCGGCGGTCGAATGCATTTCAATGATTTCGGCTTCAAAACCGTTCATCCTTGCATAAATACCCGCAGATAATCCCGCCATGCCTCCGCCGATAATTGTGATCTTTTTAACCATGAGGTCGAATGTTTGGTGACAATCTAAAAGTAATAAAATCAGGATAGCCACATGCTGTGAATCGGTGAAAAGCGGGATTAGTCGGGCAAGTATTTATGAACATAGGGTAAAAAGGCGAACCGAATGGTTTCGAAATTGTCTATTAAAATAGAAATTATTCAGTGTGTGACATTTATTGAACTATTGTACTCTAATAGATAGATTAATTAACCATTATGGAAAATATTAAAGTTCTCTCAATTGAATTTATTACCCGGGATGTTGTTCAGATCCTTGCTGAAAAGCCTGAAAATTTTGATTTCGTTCCCGGCCAGGCAGCAGACATATCTTTGAATAAAGAAGGCTGGCAAAATGAGAAAAGGCCTTTTACATTTACGAGCCTCCCCGATGATAAATTTTTACAATTTACTATTAAAACTTACCCCGAACGTAACGGAGTCACAAATGTGCTAAGGACCTTCAGGAAAAATGATGAAATGATAATACATGAAGTTTTCGGGGCAATTGCTTATCAGGGAGAAGGCACATTTATAGCCGGAGGGGCGGGAATTACCCCTTTCATTTCCATATTCCGTAGCCTTAAAGCTAAAAATGCACTGGGTTCAAACAGGCTTCTTTTTGCCAACAAGACCAGGGATGATATTGTAATGAAGTATGAATTCGAACACATACTTGGAAAGAACTTCATTAATATTTTATCAGATGAAAAAACAGGAGAATATGATCATGGGTTTATAAATGATGATTTCCTGAGAACAAATATCACTGATATCATGAAACCTATTTATCTGTGCGGCCCTCCGCCGATGATGGAGGCGGTTGAAGGTATGTTGATGAGGATGAACATAAATGAGCGTTCAATAGTCAAAGAGGCAGTATAATTCCTACTTAAGACCTATCATTTTTCTGATATCATTCAGCTTATTCAAAGCTTCCAGGGGCGTCAGGTTATTGATATCCACCTTTTTGATCTCGTCCCTTATTTGCTTTAATACCGGATCATCAAGCTGAAAGAAACTTAATTGCAGGCCCTCTCTTTTTTCAGTAAGCTCTGCAACCGGTCTTGACATGTCCTTGCTTTCATGAGAATTTTCAAGCTGTTGAAGGACTTCATTTGCACGATTTACCAGGCTCTTTGGCATACCTGCCATACGAGCCACATGAATACCGAAACTGTGTTCACTGCCACCTTTTACCAGTTTTCTGAGGAATATCACCCTGTCGTTGAGTTCCTTTATAGAAATATGGAAGTTTTTTACCCGTTCAAACGAGCCTTCCATAGCATTAAGCTCATGATAGTGTGTGGCAAACATTGTCTTAGGCCTTAATCTGGAATGACCGTGAAGAAATTCAACCATTGCCCATGCAATGGAAATACCGTCATACGTGCTTGTGCCTCGTCCTATCTCATCAAGTAATACAAGACTCCTGTCGGATAGATTGTTCAATATGCTGGCGGTTTCGGTCATCTCAACCATAAAGGTTGATTCACCCATTGATATATTATCGGAAGCCCCGACTCTTGTAAATATCTTATCAACATATCCGATTACTGCACTCTCAGCAGGCACAAAACTGCCCATTTGAGCCATGAGCACAATAAGTGCCGTTTGCCGCAGCAAGGCTGACTTCCCGGACATATTCGGACCGGTCAGAATAATGATCTGCTGCTCTTCCTGGTCAAGCAAAACATCATTTGGAATGTATGATTCTGAAACAGGGAGTTGTTTTTCAATAACCGGATGCCTTCCCTGTTTGATTACGATCTGGTTTGATTCGCTAATCTGCGGCCTTGAATATTTATTTTCAACTGCACAAAGGGCGAATGAAAGCAGGCAGTCAAGTTGAGCTATGAGTGATGCGTTGAGCTGCACAGGAGCCGTGTATTCAGCAACAGTCATTACCAGTTCATTAAAAAGCCTGGTTTCCAGCTCAAGGATTTTTTCTTCTGCCCCGAGAATGCGTGATTCGTAATCCTTTAATTCTTCAGTAATATACCGTTCGGCGTTGACAAGTGTTTGCTTTCTTATCCAGTCAGGAGGAACCTTATCTTTATGAGTATTCCTGACTTCAATATAATAGCCGAAAACGTTGTTAAAAGAGATCTTCAGTGAAGATATTCCTGTACGTTCAATTTCCCTTTGCTGCATCGCCAGAAGGTATTCCTTGCCCGAATAGAGCATTGTCCTTAGTTCATCCAGTTCTGCAGAAACACCCTTTGATATTATATTACCTCTGACAATCTGTATCGGAGCATCGGGTTGAAGTTCCTTTTCAATACGGTCACATACCAGTTTACAGGGATTGAGTTGTTCAGCAATACGATTCAAAACCGGTTCTTCTGATTTGCTGCATAATTCCCTGACAGGCACAATTTCTTTAAGCGATAAATTAAGTTGCATTACCTCTCGGGGTGTGATCTTTCCCACTGCCACACGTGAAATCAGCCTTTCCAGGTCGCCAATACGTGATATATGCTCCTCAATTTCATTTCTTACCTCTGTGTTTCTGATCATGTATTCCACAGCATCGAGCCGTTCATTGATCGGTTTAATGTCTTTAAGAGGAAGCGCAATCCATCGTTTCATCAATCGAGCACCCATCGGAGAAATTGTCCTGTCGATAATATCCGCGAATGCTTTGCCCCCTTCAAAAAGCGGATGGAAGAGTTCCAGATTCCTGACGGTGAATTTATCGAGCCACACAAAATGATCTTCCTGGATCCTAGAAATACCTGTAATATGCTTGATCTGTGTATGTTCGGTAATATCGAGGTATCTTAAAATTGCACCGGCAGCAATAATTCCAAAGCGGAGGTTGTTAATTCCAAAACCTTTCAACGAACTCGTTTCGAAATGCTTCAGCAACTTATCCGTTGCGGCTTCTTCAGTGAAAATCCAGTCATCCAGTTTGTAAGTGAAAAATCGGTTTCCGAACAGTTCCATGAATTGCCCCTGTTTTCCTCTTTCAAACAACACTTCTTTGGGTGAGAAGCTGTTCAGGATCTTATCAGCATATTCAAAATTTCCTTCAGTGGTCAGGAATTCTCCTGTTGAAATATCCATAAAGGCAAGTCCCGCAATATTTTTGTCCATGTGGACACATGCAAGGAAGTTATTTTCCTTATGCTCAAGTACGTTTTCATTAAGCGTGATCCCGGGTGTGACCAGTTCTGTAATTCCCCGCTTTACAATCTTTTTTGCAAGTTTCGGATCTTCGAGCTGTTCGCAGATGGCCACACGCTGCCCTGCCCGAACCAGTTTCGGCAAATAGTTATCGATGGCATGATAGGGAAAACCGGCCAGTTCAACAAAAGATGCTGAACCATTAGCCCTGCGTGTTAAAGTTATACCCAGAATTTCGGAAGCTTTAACAGCATCTTCACCAAAAGTCTCATAAAAATCTCCCACCCTGAAAAGCAATATGGCGTCAGGATGTTTAGCCTTGATGCCGGCATATTGCTTCATCAATGGCGTATCGATTATATTTTCTTCTTTCAGGTTTCTGGTTTTGGTCAGATAAAAATAACTCAAAATTTAAACACTAAATCAGAATAAGTCAGGTATTATGTATAGTCGTGCAGTCGTGCAGTCATGCAGTCATGCAGTCATGCAGTCGTGCAGTCGTGCAGTCAGGCAGTCGTGCAGTCA
>DATAEX010000477.1:0-2312 GCA_036257765.1 Bacteroidales bacterium | reverse complement strand
TCTTCTTTAAAAGCCTTGATCTTCTTCTGAAGCGATTCTGTACGTCTTATAATCAGAAGCTGTTCTTTATTGAAACCCAGATCCTTATTGACCATGTACCGTATCTGTTTATAAATAACAAAAGAACTCATGATCAAAATGATGGAAATAGTAAACTGAACAATAACCAGTATACTTCTGATTTTTGCGCCACCCGCATTTGTTTTTAATTTTCCGTATAAAACCTTGCCAGGAATAAACGAAGAAAGGAACCATGCGGGATAGCTGCCTGAGAAAAACCCGACAAATAATGCAAGTAAAATAATTCCGGGAATCACATACCATTTTGAAAAATATCCGATCCTGAGATTAGTTTGAAGCATATTATTAAAAAGGGGCAAGAGGAGTTCTACCAGTAATATTGCAAGAATCAGTGAAATAACCGTTAATATTAAAGACTCTACAATAAACTGCCTGATAAGCAACCCTTTTGAAGAACCAACGACCTTCCTGAGACCTACCTCTCTTGAACGCTTTGTTGAGCGGGCAGTTGAAAGGTTCATATAATTGATGCCGGCAACAATCAATATAAGCAATGCAACTGCAGAGAATATATAAATATATTTTCTGTCGTTTGGCTGTTTGAAATCAGAAGCTATGGTAGTATTCAGGTGGACATCAGATAACGGTTGCATATAAATGCCATACTCGTTGCCGGATGCTTTGAAAGCCTGAAGATCCATTCCAAGAACCTGTTCAACCTGAGGTCCGACGTATTTTTCGATTATTCCGGGGATTTTGCTTTCCACTGTTTTAACATCAACTCCTTCGCGAAGCAGAATAAATGTTGTAAAGCTGTTTGATAACCAAAATTGCTCATTGGCACGGGGATGAGTCATAAAAGAAATCAGCATGGAGAATTCGAAATTGCTGTTTTCGGGAACATCCTCCATAACCCCTGTTATTGTGTATAATGCCGTATCGTTACCTACCCGTAAATGTGCACCCATAGGATCGGTTTCACCGAAGTACTTCTTTGCCTGAGTTTCGGTAAGAACTATTGAATTGGGTTCAGAAAGAACCTTTTGCGGACTTCCCTTTAATAGTTTCAGAGAGAAGACATCGAAAAAGCCTGAATCGGCAAGTGCTATCTTAGATTCAATGAATTTCCGGTCATCAATACGGATAAGCGTTTCGTCCCATCCTGTCATTCTGATGGCGGTTTGTACTTCGGGAAATTCTTCAGCGAAGGTTCGGGCTGTAGGAGCTGCTGTCCACGCGCCTTTAAATTCTGATTCTCCCATTTTTCCGACAAGATATAATCTGTATATCCTGTCGTAGTTTTTGTTGAATTTATCATAGTTCAATTCGTGTATGACAAACATGAAGATCAGGAGGCTGCAGGCAAAGCCTACAGCTAATCCCATAATATTAATTATAACATAGGTTTTATGCCGGAAGATATTCCTTAGAGCCGTTTTTAAAAAATTGGAAAACATTTCAAAGACAGATTTATTGATTATGACGATCAATATTTACTTAAGTTACAGATTCCATTGTGTTTTTCAGCAAATTATTACATGAGTTCCGCAGTGCCGGCATAATCCGCTTTCAGTAACCGCGATTTTGCTGGTATAATAGCCTGCCCGTTTGATGATAATATTATGGCAGTTATGACAACGGGTATCCTGGTAATCCTTTAATTGAATATTTCCAGCATAGACATGACTTAGCTTTTTCCGGGCAATACCCAGTAATCTTTCAAGATCAGCGGAAGAAGTTGGTTCCAGTCCTAATTTATAAGCCGGATGATATCTTGAAAGATGGAAAACCGTATTCTTTCCGAGTTCGTCCTCAATCCAGCTGATCATTCTTCCGAAGTCATCCGGATCATCATTCTGTCCGGGTATAACAAGGCAGGTAATTTCAAGGTGACGACCTGATAACCTTATTTTTCTCAGGGTTTGCAGAACAGTTTCAAGTGTAGCGCCGGTAAAATTCCTGTAAAAATCCTCAGAAAATCCCTTAAGGTCAATATTGAAAGCATCAATACGAGTAAGAAGATCGTTCAGGGGTTGTTCACTTATATAGCCGTTTGAAACCATAACATTCTGTAATCCCCTCTCCTGAATTAGCCCTGCAACAGAAAACATATACTCAAACCACATACCTGGTTCATTGTAAGTGTATGCTATGCCGATATTATCTTTGTCGGTTACTGCCATCGTTACAATTTCTTCCGGTGTAAATTCTCTTGAAAAATCAAATTCCGTTGCTGATACCTGTGAAATCTGCCAATTCTGACAACATTTGCATTTCATATTACAACCGAC
>DATAEX010000280.1:0-3252 GCA_036257765.1 Bacteroidales bacterium | reverse complement strand
TGAGATTACAGGCAGAAGATCGCATACTGTGTCTTCTTCTCTGTCAAGAATAATCTCTGTTATCAGAAAAGAGGAATTAGAGCGATCAGGTTTAACCTCCTTTGCTGACATTCTTGAATATGTATCCAATGCCGATATAAGGCAGAGGAGCAATATGGGAATACAGGCCGATATAAGTCTGAGAGGTAGTTCTTTCGATCATGTAATGATACTGGTAAATGGAATTAACCTGAGTGACCCTCAGACAGGTCATCTGGGGCTTGATTTACCAATTGATCCCGAGAGCATCGAACGAATTGAGGTTCTTGAAGGGCCTGCTGCACGTTCTCTTGGTTCAGGTGCCTTCATGGGAGCCATAAATATTATCACAAAAAAAGGAACTGAACCGGAAATAATGCGAAGTCAGACAATGGGTGAATTCGGATTGTTGAGAATTTATCTGAATGCCGGCATAAAAACCGGACAGGTCTATAATTTCCTTTCAGCCGGACAATCCTCTGCATCGGGATATGTCCATAATACCGATCATGAACTGTACAATATTTATTATCGCGCTAATACTATAATTCAATCCACGCAATTTGATCTACAGGCCGGATATCAAAGCAAAAAGTTCGGAGCCGGAGGATTTTATTCACCCCGTTTTCCTGATCAATATGAAGAAAACTCCGGATGGTTTGGTAGTCTTAAAGTGGAATCAGGTAACCGCCTCAGGTTTAATCAGCATGTATACTGGCGTCGAAGAAATGACCATTTTCTGCTCGTTCGAAATAATCCTGCTTTCTATGAAAACTTCCATCTTACCGATGTTTACGGAAGCCAGATGAATATAACCTATCCTGCCGGAACATTCATTTGGAACGGAGGTATCGATTTACGGTCTGAAAACATTCTCAGTAATAATATAGGATTTGAAATTCCTGATCACATTGAAATCAAGGGTACTGACAGCGCTTTTTATAACAAAGAATACCAGCGGACTAATCTTTCATTTTTTGCTGAACAGGTGTTTACGCCTAAAAACTGGGATATAACCGCGGGCCTGATGGTGAACTGGAATACCGGATTTCATGGAAAACCGGCTATTTTCCCGGGAATAGAAATTGGTTATACTACAAATAACGGACATACTGCTTTCGTTAATATCAACAGGGCATTGCATCTGCCCACCTTTACCGATCTGTTCTATACAGATCCTTTAAACCAGGGAAATTTTGATCTGGATCCGAATCGGATTATTTCGTTCGAAGGTGGTCTAAAATATGTCAAATCATTTATTAATTACCAGATGTCAGGTTTTTATAATTCGGGAAAGGATATAATTGATTGGCTTTGGAATTATGAAAGTAACCGTTTCAGTCCTGTTAACTTAGAAAATTACGTGGTACGCGGATTCTCATCAACGATTTCATATGATTTAAGTAAAAAGGCGCTATTCAGTAATTGGCTGAATCATATTTCGGTTAACTATATGTTTTTAACAATCGATAAATCAGCCTCAGCCACCGTTTCAAAATATTACAATCTGAAACACAAACTCTCTGCTGTTCTTTCTCAAAATCTGGGCCGATCCATATTCATAACCTGGCGGATCAGCTTTCAGGATCGCTTTGGCAATGCCATAGCCTTTAATGAACCTGAAGGATTTTATTCTATACCGTACAAACCATATTGGCTGATTGACGGTATAGTAAAATGGCAAATCGGATACTTTGAATTGTTTTCAGAAGTATCTAATATACTCAATACACGGTATATTGATGCCGGATCGGTTTATCAACCTGGTCGATGGTTGAAGGCCGGAGTAAGCCTTACATTCGATTATAATAAAAGAGGCAATCATTGAACAAATCGCAATGATGCCTCAATAAATCACTGCACTTCTTCCTTTACTTTCTTGGTAGAATGCGCTTTAATTACCCGCAGATTTCTGCCGGAAACATCTTTGCCGTCGAGGGCATTTATAGCCTCCATAGCTTCCTTCTTATCCGGCATTTCTATAAAGCAGTAGCCTTTCGATTTACCGGTACGCTTGTCACGGATGAGTTTTATCGATTCAACACTCCCCATAACTTCGAAGATTCTTCTTATTTCATCTTCGCCTAAGGTGTAACTGATGTTACCTACATAAATAGTCATAGAATGATGGAATTTAGGTAATGGTACAAGTTATTAAAAATTAATATTAAAAAAAAGTATTTATATGTTTGTTAGTCAAAAGAATAAATCAAATTTCCTGCCAGTTTTCACCCCTTTTTATTCTGCTTATTTGCATTTCGGAAACCTTAAAGGTTTTAGCCAACAGGGCACCTGAAATGCCCATATTCAGCTGGTGCTTGATTATACGAACATCAGTTATGCTGAGTTTGGTATAATGCCGTGGATCAGGAGCCTGGTAACTCGGTCCAAGAAAGTCCTTCCAGCCTTCCCATTCCTGATAAAAATATTCCGGTCGTGAAGGCAGGTTTGAAGGACGATCTTTCCATCGAAGGTATTCCTTGGAATTTCTGATCCCTGCTTCCCGAACGATTCGTGATGCATCTCTGTAATTAAGATAATATCTTGATTTTTTATGTTCCGGATATCCAAGAAAGTCGCCCCATCCCTTCCATGTTCCTTTTCTGATAAAGTATTCATCCGGAATTCTGGGAAACTTACGTGGTAATGGTTTTTTTGCCCTTTTATAGGCATCAAATTTTCTGGCAGAAGTTACACCTAGCGGTACAAGATTTTCAATACTATATTTACTAGCGAGACTGTATGACCATTTCAGCACGTCATCCCAATCGCCGAATTCAAGCTTTTTCATAGCAAGAAATGGTTCAATCAGATAAATAAATTTGGTTTAATGACTAAAACCTGTAACGTTCATAATTCAGAATAAGAAACACTTATTCCTTAATCAAGTTCATCATTAATAAAAGAAACTTTGACAATAACCGGCGTAGCAGCCGCTTCACCATGGTGGGCACTTGTTACCTGATCCCTGAAGATAATCTCCCATAGTTTGATGTCTGGATATCTTACTGAAAGAAGCATGGAAATAATTGAAAAGGTTTTTGGACCCTGAGGAACTATAACTACTTCCGAATTTATTCTTTCATCAAGACAGCGGGATGTTAGAAGGGTATTTATTTCTTCGGGCTGGTCACTTTCGTACTCGATAATATTATTTGGATCAATCTGTTCAAGAAGATTAACATTTTGTGCGCGGACTATTTTTGAATAATCAGGATCATGAGAACAATTCGG
>DATAEX010000269.1:0-2280 GCA_036257765.1 Bacteroidales bacterium | reverse complement strand
ATGAGCAGTATTGATGCCTTTGCCATTGCCATTGAAGATGATTGGTATACGATACCTGCAAGCTATTTTGACTATTCTTCTGATTCCGCCTGGATCGCATTGAAAAAAACACCTGAGGCATCAGCCTATATAAATAGTATGATAGCACCCGGTGATGAAACTGTTATCATGAACCCGGTTACTAATTTTCATCTTGGTCTGATCAGTGGAGGAACCACCTCCGGATGCAAATACGGCTATCTGTCTGATTTTGCACCTAAAAAGGCACCCATGCAAAGCAGGGATTCTCTGGAGATTATCATATCATCAAAGATCTTTGATAACGAATGGCAACTGGATGAACCTCTCATTCTTAAAATAACCGACACCCTTACGAATATTGTATGGTACGATACAACGGCTGCTGTAACCAAAGCATACGGATTCCACGATACAATATATGTGGATTCCGGAATTTACAAATGTGAAATTATTGATATGGGCGCTAATGTCGAGATGCCTGTTATTAAAGTAGACGACCATATTATTCCGTGGGGATATCCCGAATATGAATATTATCTTATTTCAATTCCGGGGACCTATAACACCGAAAATATCATTTGGAGGACTGCGTGTGATTCATTAGTCGCCCCAAGCGGAAAGTACACCTGGTATTCAGAAGGCACCTATTTCGATACGATTCCCAATGCAGAAGGATTTGATTCCCTGCTCACTGTAAATCTAAACTTACACTACAGTTCGTCTTCCATTTTGTATGATACGGCCTGCTTCAATTACATCTCTCCTGCAGGAGTTCTTCTGGAAAGTTCGGGAATTTATCATGAAATAATTACCAATGCCGCAGGCTGCGACAGCAGCTTAACAATTAACCTGACAGTAAAAGAATTGGATAATACTGTTGAAACTATTACAAATACAATGAAGGTGAGCGAAGAAGGTGCAGCTTATCAATGGCTGGCGTGCGCTTCGGGGTTGGATATTGAGGGCGCGACCGGTCAGTTATTTACACCGGTTGTCAGCGGATTGTATGCGGTTCGTATAACAAAAGATGAATGCACGGTTACCAGTAACTGCATAACTATTACTGCAACGGATGAAACATTAAAGGAACTTGAGCCTGCATTTTATCCCAATCCTGTAACGGATGAGCTTTTTATAGATCTGAGAGGATTCTTCGGAACCGTTGAATTAAGTATTGACGACATGGCAGGACGCTCCGTTCTGGTTAAAAATTATACACAACCGGATATTGTGAAGGTTGATACCAGAACCTTCGGTAAAGGAATTTATTCAGTCCGCCTTAAAGCCGACGGCAGGTATATTTCCTTTAAGATTATTAAATAAAACCTTGCAGGGAAAGGTACAGGGGACGAATTTTCATGGGGTTTGGCTTCGCTGATTTGCGCAACCTGAAATTAAAACTTCAGATAAAAAGAAAGGCTTGGTATCACGGGCACAAAGGATACCTGAACCGGTATTGGTTTTTGTGTAACGGGGTCAAATGAACAATAAGCAAAAAAGGTATTCTTATGCGAATAAATATTATATATCGATAATACCCATTCGGTTTCAAGAATTCTGTTATTTATAACCCTGCTGCTTCTGAAAGTGATACCAAGATCAAGTCTGTGATAAGGATCCAGCCTGTAATTGTTCTGAACTTTATTTTGGCGGCTTCCATTTGTATCCTTACCGGTAACATTTTCATAATACATGGCATTATAGGGACTATTGGACACTTCATTAAACAGGGTGAACGCACTGCCGCTTGCAAAAATGAAATTTGAAGAAATTTGCCAGTGCTTATTGATCACGTAGCTGACGGATAAAGACAAGCTGTGTCGCCTGTCCCCTGTAAAAGGAAATGGTTTTCCTAAATTAAGGGAATCAAACTGCTGAACTACTTTTGACAGTGTGTATGCCATCCAGCCTGTTAGTTTTCCTGTATTTTTTCCAATATAAAGCTCAGCACCATAGCTCTTTCCACTTCCATAAACAAGCAAACTATCCATATTGCTGTTGAATGCTGGTTCCGCTCCCTCCCTGAACAACGCCTGGTTTCCCATCTGCTTATAATATACTTCAAAGCTGGTTTGAAACATGTTATCCCTGAAATTCCTAAATAACCCCAGGGAGGCTTCCCTGCTGTTCTGCGGTTTTATATTTTTGCCTGATCCGATCCAGATTTCTGCAGGAAAGGCACTGTTAAAACTTTGCACCCGGTTCAGAAACTGATGCATATGAGTATAGCTTAATTTGATACTTGTGGATGGATTGATA
>DATAEX010000263.1:0-5169 GCA_036257765.1 Bacteroidales bacterium | reverse complement strand
GGAACATAACGACGATAGCGATCAAGCCAATCAACATCTGCTGTACGTGTATTGGAAATAGCGGCAGCCGGGTTATTTTCCCAGGTAACCACAAACATATAATTGCTCATGTCGATATCGGTTGGTCTCGGGTTTACAACCTCAATCCAGTTGTTAGCTTCCCATTGTTCCCAGAATACCCACTCGGAAATAAATGGATCGCCGTTCCAGGGCTGAACTGAACCTGGATCCTTTTCTTTGATCATCTGCACCTTATAGTGAAGTATTGTTGTATCATCTTCTGCAACGGTATTGAAGGTCACGGTCTGATTTTCAAGATTACCGTCCAGATTAGTTGCAATTTCCACCGAGTGTTTCCCTTCAAGTGACTGGTTCTTACCTACAAGAGCCGGAATTCCCTTTACATCAGACGGAACACTGGCTATATAATTATAAACTGTGGGTGCGAAATTAGGAATGGTATCGCCAAGCCAGCCTTTCACATCTTTATAATCTTCCGGAATATCCGGCCAGGTTATTGAACTCAGGAAAGCATTATGACTTTTCCTGTAAGTATCAACCTTGATAAAGTATTCTTTTGTAGAATTATCTACTGCTGTAACTTTAAGAATATCACCATGTTTAAGGTCGGTTCTTTCCTGACCATCCACATAAACAATTTCAAGAGTTGCACCTTCGGGTTTTTCAAGATATTTATAGAGCGTGTCAATTCGGGTAGCAAAAGGTATGCCTCCCCAACGTAAAGTTCCGATTGTATCCATTTCTGCTCCATCGCTGACTGTGAAAGGAGGATCATCGACATCATCAAAGAATCCGTCTCCATTGGGAGCTTTTTTGGGAACAACTATCTTGGCATCGTCTGTTGCAGGGGTAACTATGATTCCGAATTTACGCATGGTAAGTTCATCACCGGTTGCATATACAGTCAGGCTGTCGCCTGTTCTTGCAGACACATATGCAGAGTCTTCATACGATTCAACATAATCATAATGCCATGCGAGACCCGGAACTTTTTCAAACATAAACATGATGGAGTCATCACGTCTCACGCCCCAGGGAACAGTAATGGTTTTTGCATCCCATTTAACTTCAACAAGTGAAGTGTAGTTATCCAGGGGAACGAGAGTTCCTTCTGCCAGAACGGCATTGCCGTGGAAGCCGGCTGTCCAGAAAAGTCTTCTGGTATTATCGGCCCACCGTCCGTTTGCCTGATGAGGAATAGGAATCCATTGCGATTCGGTAAGATCTTCACCTTTTGTTGCTGCAAAATTCGTACTTCCGGTATTTACCCAAAACTTACGAACCAGAGTGGTAGTCTGTGTAGCATCTTTAAATCCGGCTACGTCAACGGGGCCTTTTCCAACGCCGGGGGTTGGATGGTCAGGACGAATTGTCCCTGCGCCGGCAAATATTCCGTTTACCTGGTCAATAACAGCGGAATCACCACCGACATGATATCTCAGGTAGAGACAGTCACGACCACTCCATACCGTAAGCAATTCAAGTCCTTGGGCAGCACTTACGGAGTCGTTGGGAGGATTTTGATTTGATTCGTCAACGTGAAGTTGAATATCAGCTAAGCTCCAGAATTCTCTTTTATTGGTTGCCAGCGGATCGAATTGTTCCGGATATAGTTTATACAGTTCCGGCTGTAAATCACGCATAGCGGCAATAACAAAAGTTTCACCCGGTGCCAGATCCTTATCCGGAAGCATCATCCAGTTTGCGGATGATGTAGTCCAGGGAACAGTCCAGGCATCAATACGGCCAATTTCAAACGATGAAAGGTTGACCGTGGCGTCACCGACGTTGGCAATTTCAACATAGCCACGCCTGGCATCATCAAGCCTCACTTCCGTGATAATCAATGTACGGATGGTATCGTCTACCTGGGCATTCAATAACCCGCACATCAGAAATGAGAAAAATAGTAAAAATTTAGTCCTCATAAAGCTAGGTTTTTTAATTAGAATAGAAATTAATTATTTACTGTAATTCAAAGAGTTAATAATTAGTAATCAGTTTAATTTTGTTAGTAAAGGTTTTAAGGTTAATACTAGAACTATTTGAATTTGAGGTTGATCGTATTTCAGGTGATACCTTAATATATATGTTGATAAATAATAGTCTGATATATTCCTGGGTAGGTGGATATGTAAGTAGACAAAAACACTAGCTAAAAATAATAAAAATAAAATAAAAAACAACACCACGTCCTACGAAAAATATTTAACTTACCGTACATGGTACACTAAGTACCTCATGTCGCAGTATTTAAAGAATTCGACCTGATTAAAGCATACTGCAATCTGTTAAAAAAAAGCTCAAGAAGTATCACAATTCAAAAAAAAACATAATTTTAAACCCTTTCAATAAAACTTTTATGAGGAAAATTTCACTTCTTTGCTTGTTGGTAATTACTTTATTATCAGCGTATGACTGCAAAAAGGAAGATATTTATGGGAGGCCTTCCTGGCTTGCAGGAAAACTTTTTACTCAGATCGAGGCCAATCCTGAGCTGTCAGAATTTGCAAAATGTGTTATTCGTACTGGATATGACAGTGTTATCAATATCTCCGGCAGTTACACGGTTTTTGCTCCAAATAACGACGCATTTGCATTATATTTTCAGGAACATCCGCAGTATAATTCCATTGAGGAAATTCCTCTCGAAGAGCTCAGCCGGATTGTAAAATTCCATATTGTTCAGAACCCATGGAGCGCAGAACAGCTCAGGCAACTTGATGTCTACGGCTGGATTGACTCGCTCGACCTTAATAATGATGAACCCAGGGGTTACAAACGCGAGACCCTTTTACGTGAAAAGAACACCAATTATGGCATTAATGTTAGTCATGACCCTTCCGATCCCGAAAAAGGCAGAAAATACGTTATTCTGGATACGTTGCAGTCGAATTGGCATCGGAGGCAGGCAACGGATTCCAGAAAATTCGCGCCACTATTTTATAAAGAATACTTTGATATCTATAAGCTGAATTCGGAGGATTTTGCCTTCTATTTCAACCGTCCCTTTGAGGCCAAAGATCTGTTTTTTGTAAATGCTAAAGTGGTTACATCCGACATATTTGCCGAAAACGGGTTTGTACATATCATCGACAGGGTAGTGGAACCACTTCAGAATGCATACCAGATTCTGAATAACTCAACAAATTCCTATAAGAAGTTCCTTGATCTGGTCAATAATTTTCCTGAAATATCTTATAATGAAGATAAAACCTATGACCAGCCGGGTGCCGACCTTGGCTATGCTGTTGATTCCTTGTTTGATATAACCTATCCGGATCTTACATTTGCCATCGTCAATGAAAAAACACTGGCTCCTCGAGGTGTAACAGGTTTGCCTTCAAATGTCACCATACGTTATCACCACGGACTTGTAGCACCTACCGATGCTGCCATGGATGAGTTCATCGATAATTATCTTGTAGGTCCAGGCCGTTGGGGTTCGTTACAACAGGCACCCTCGCACATCCGTAAAATGATTATAAATTCTCAAATGGCAAGCGGGCCACTATATCCGAGTAATTTTGACCGGGGATTCCTGAATGGGGAAAGCGACCTGATGGAGATTGACCAATCAACTATTATTGAGAAGAAGTATGCCAGCAACTCTACGTTTATCGGTGTAAACCGGATGCTTGTGCCTAAAGTGTTTACGAGTGTTGCAGGGCCTGTATACCTGCGCAGGGGATATTCAAGGGTTATGAACGCAATCCGCCTGACCGGATTACTCGCTGCTCTGAAACGCCAGGATGCTAGTTATATGCTTTTTGTTGAAAACGATGCAAATCTGGCCATTGATTCATCATTAATTTATGACAGTTTTAATGAAGAGTTTGCGGTTTATAATATTAAAGGAAGAATTAATACAAGGCAACCGACTACACTTACCGATATCCGGAATCTTATTCTAAACCATATTGCTCTGGATTTGCCAAACGGAAACGCAAGAAAGGAATTTATCCGCAATCTGGCCGGAAATTACATTGTTGTCAATAATGAAACCGGTGAAGTGCGTGGAAGCGGTCCAACCTCTTTTGGATACCAGGGTCCTGCAATAATTGTTCATCCCCAGGAAATAGCCGGTACAAATGCTTATAATGGAAAGACATATGATATCTCGAACTGGTTTAATTTTACATCGGCAACTATTTATAATATTATATCTTCTTCATATCCTGCCTTTCATAATCTGCTGTTGACAGCAGGATTGGCTAATGTGAGTTCATTCAGCTATACATTTATGTCGCCCGATGAGAACTATACCGTTTTTGTTCCCACAGACGATGTTCTGGCCGGTATGGATTTTACCGGAATGTCAACCGATCAGCTCCGGAAATTCATTATGATGCATTTTATCCAGGGTTCATTGATCTTTACCGACGGACGTAATCCTGAAGGATATTACGAAACGGCACGGATCGATGAAAAATCTACACAATACAGCAGGATTTACACAAAAGTTTATATAACGCCCACTCCGGATGCCATCCACTTCAGGGGGAGTGATGGCACAACCTATCTATCCGTGAACGAATCCAACGCTACAAACCGAATGGCTGCAAGAATTATCAATCCCAATGCGGCAACAACCTTTCCCACTCTTGTTACAAACGGAGTTCTGCATGAGATCAATGATGTATTGATATACAGCGAATTGGATACTGAATAACCGAATGACCTATTGTTTTAACTGTAATTAAGCTTTTTCCCGTATATGAAAGAAATTAGCTATGGACTGCTGCTCGTAATGTGGCTTTGCAGTTTTACCATTGTACAAGCACAAAACGACATTGTAATTCGTGGTCGAGTGATGGATAAAATCGAGCGCGTTTCAGTGATAGGTGCAAATATTATTGAATACGACAAGGATAACCGGGTCGTTAATGGTACCGTATGCGACGTTAACGGTGACTTTGTGCTTACCGTAACTAATCCGCAGAATGTGGTAAGAGTGGTAATGATTGGCTACAATACCAAAACCATTTCAACCCTGACTACATCTAATATGATTATTGAACTTGACCCGAAAGTCAACCAGGTGGCAGAGGTGGTGGTCACGGCACGTAAACGTCAGGAATTAAGCCTTATGAACATTGACGACAGAGACGTGGCTTCCGCAAGCACCAAAATTGATATGACCGATAT
>DATAEX010000262.1:0-4082 GCA_036257765.1 Bacteroidales bacterium | reverse complement strand
AGAGCAATAACTAATAGAATGATTATTGGAAGAGAAATGTAATAATACACTCCTCCGATATTAATTAATGATTTATATAACGAACGGAGGGAATTTCCTGTCCTGTTATAACCATCTGAGAGCAGACCATTTTCGATTGATTTAAGGGTGATATTTGAAAGCGCTTTTCCGACGATAAACAACAATAAAATTCCTGCAGCCCATGCAATAACTACCCATACTAAGCCAATAGCATATTTTTTCCGTGCAACCCTGCTGCCAACCCCGGAGTCAAGAAAATCCTGTACGGCTTCCTCCTGCAATCCTAATTGTTTTGCCAAAAGTATTTCCGATTCAGCCGTGCTCCATTTTTTGTCATTGGCCGCCTCAATTGCCAGATAATAATGAGTGAGCATCTCTGCCGGATACAACTGTTGCATGGTATGTGTCGTATTCCGGAATCCATCAGGGTTATTTTGTTCAAGCTGAATTTGTCCTTTTAAGGCTAAAATATCAATATCATTGCCATTGGGAAGGGATTGAGCCTCAATCAGCAAATTTAATGCTTTATCCGGGTCTTTGTACCCTTCGTAATGATAATAACAATTAGCTAAAGCCAGTAAGTTATAGGCGGATTTGTTAATTTGCACAGCCTTTTCGCACAATTTAATGCCTCCATAGGGATTGCCAAGTTCAGCCCGGATAGCTCCAAGCCGTCTCAGCAACGGATCAAAATCAGGGGCTTTGGCCAGTACCAGGGTATAAAGACTGTCGGCCAGAGCCAGGTTCCCCTCATCCATGGCAGACGTGCCCTGTTTAAAGATTGCAACTACAGTTGAGTCAATTGATTTGAGCTGAAGTTCGATTTGTTCTTCCTTTGCTGCATCTCTGGAGTTCTGGCCAAACAGCGTCAGTGATGATAATAGGCCGGTGGTGAAAAGGATGTTCTTAAGAAAGGTGTTCATGATGAGAATATTTGGTTCAACGATAAGGGTATGGGCATAAAATGGCTAAAATCAGCAGGGTAAATACGAGAATGCAATTATCATAATTAAGATACTTCTCATACTCATTTTGTTAACGACAAGTTTCAATAAACAGGAATTTCTTTATTGGTGATTCAAAAACTATTTTTCAGAAGCTCCTCAAACAACCTTCGCCTAAAACAAAATTTCATTTCACGGGACGCTACATTCCTGGTGTTACGTTAATCATATTAAGTCTTCTGCTCGGCTCAGACTGACAATGCGTAAGTCACGCTGAGCGGAGTCGAAGCATGGCTAACATAATACTAGAAGGGTACACCGGATTTATCTTTGAATCCAAGTGTATAAGATTTGTTCAAATAATAGCTACTTTTCCGGTCATTTCCTTTTTTCTTTTCATACCGCGCATAAGCATAATAGACATCGGGATTATTGGGCTCAATCAACCGGTAAGCAGGTAACAGATTCTCAATTTGAGGGTTCCAAGGATCAGATGACAGCATGGTATTCAGTCTGGAGTAATACAGGATGCCAAGAAATGCTTTGATCCGAAGGAAATGATTCTTTTGTTCGCCTTCTGATCCGTCAATTTTCTCCAGCAACCTGTCGATCTCTTTTGCCCACCATATTGAATCGTACCTGAAGGAAGCTTGTACATATGCCTGTCCGATTTTTCTCTCCAGGTTCAAATCTGATTCAAGTTGATGGATATTTTCACGGATATGTTTATCTTCCATTATTTTCCTGCCGATCTTCTTAGCTATGCGATTCGACGGATCAAAGACTAATGCCATTTCAGCTGCCTTAATGGAAAATAACGCTTCGTGACGATCCATCAGGCTGTCAGCTTTATCTGACAATTGGCGTGAGGCTGCTTTTATTTGTTTCCTATTCTTTGGTGCAGCCAGGAATAATAAACCATTTTTTATTTTCTCGGGAGGAGGCCATTCATGACCACCACGGAAATAATCCAGCAGTAACCCTTCCGTCTTACCCGACAGCCATGGATTATAGTACATTTCAGCGAAATTAAAATCGGTAGTGCCGGCAATCATATAAACCGGGCAGGGCAAATTTTTGGATGTTTCGGGCCCCGCTCCACACATCAAAACCCCTTTTACAGGGAATTGTCTGGCATATTCAAACGCCATCCGTGCTCCGCCTGAGAATCCTGCAAGATAAACCTGGTCTTTTGCGACCGGAAATTTATGGGCAACATCATCTATAAGTAAACTTATAGCCCTGATGAAATCCGGATAATTGTTCTTTATCAGGTCAGAACCCGCCATAATGATAGCGAAATTCCCTGCTGCGGGTTGCAATTTCTTAACGGCAAACAAGCCGTCTCCTCCTGAATCCAGGATGATTAACAAAGGTAATTTGCCAGTCTGTTGTATTGGGATGGTATAATGGTAAACGTGCAGTGTATCTCTGCTGCATTGTGATGAATGAATTTCCGAATATGAGATAACCGGAAGCTTTATTTCTTCATTACATTCCATCGATAGCAACGCCGTCAAAAGAATCGAAAAGTTCTTCATATACCAAATATAACAAACAATTGTCATTACGGATATCCTGAAGGCAAAACCGTATATATGGTTCAGGGTGTGGATATGCAAGATCTTGCGTGTTTATTTTTAGCTTAAGGGGACCCATTGAGAAGGAAATACTTTTATAACCAATTGAATTTTAATATTAAGAAGAGCAAACTATCGTTCAAAATAATCGATATTATGTATATTTGAACTTGAAATATATCTATTGGCCATAGTATGAGAAATCGGGCCACCTAAAACGGGTATTCTTCTGTTTCAATATAAATTGAATTCATGGGATGGGTCTGCACTTATCCATATGAATTTTATTATACACGTCTCTAAATATGCTTTTTTGAAAATCAATAGCATGAGCGGGTGTGCCGACTATATGTGGAACAAAATCCAACAAGGTGACGAAAAAGCTTTTGACGCACTTTTTAAAGAATTATATCCCTGCCTCCTTGGCTTTGCATACCGGTTATTACATGATTTACAGGAATCCGAAGAAATAGTTCAGGATTCCTTTATTAACCTGTGGCAAAACAAAAATCAAATTGTTTTGAAGGGATCCTTAAAGTCATATTTATACCAAATCGTTCATAACTTATCTATTAACAGGTTAACGCATTTTAAAACACACAAATTCAAACCCAATTTTGTGATTAACCAGGAACAATGGAAACAGATCCATAAGTTATATGAAGTAGAAGATTCATTTGTGGAAGCGTTCATAGCAAAGGAAACTGAAATTTTGATATTGAAAATAACCGAAAAACTTCCGGATAAATGCAGGGAAATTTTTATGTTAAGCCGTTTTGAAAATCGTTCCTGCAAAGAAATATCAGATATCCTTAAGATATCGCCAATCACTGTGAGGGTTCAAATTTTTAAGGCTTTGAAGTTCCTGAAAGAATCCCTTGAAAGAACAAGCCGATAAATTTTATTTTTTCATAAACGCTTCCGGTAAAATCTTGTCTTAATATTATAACTGTTATTGTATATGCAAAAGCTGAACATCATTCCAAAAGAAATCCAACTTCGGATAGTAGATTTTTTGGAAGGAACAATCAATGATCAGGAATTAAGTTTACTTAATCAATGGATTTGTGAAAATGACCAGAATTTGAATCAGTTTAATGCATTCAAATCGGTATGGCTCCTGAGTGAAAAATCCATTCCTGTTAATACTGTGAATTCGGAGGCTGCCTTGATCAAAATAAAGGAGAATCTAAATCAAGAAAAAGTGAGGCACCTACGGCAATTTTGGCATTTTTTGCGTATAGCTGCTTCGTGGCTCCTCTTCTTTATAATTGGAGTAACGGTTAGTTTGATATTTGTAAAACCTTACCAGGTAAAAAAGGCACAACAAAAATACATTAACGTTACTGCTCCTTTGGGGGCAAAAAGTTTGGTCGATTTGCCTGATGGAACGACAGTATGGCTAAATGCAGGCAGTAAAATTACATACAATAACACTTATGGGATTTTAAACAGGGAAGTGCGATTAAGCGGAGAAGCCTATTTCAGCGTTAGTGCAAACAAGAAAATCCCATTTCTTGTACGTACCTCAGATGTG
>DATAEX010000252.1:0-3932 GCA_036257765.1 Bacteroidales bacterium | reverse complement strand
TTATCTTTACGCCCGTATTTTTATAAATATATCTTGTATTTATTTGTAAATCATATTTTTATATTCTATTATCCATTATTAACCAAAAGCATTATTGTCTATGTTGAATAACTTATTCTGGTTAGTGCCTCTCGGTTCTGTTCTTGCCCTTGGATTTGCCTATTATTTCTTTAGGGAAATGCTTAAGGAAGATGAAGGTACCGATACGATGAAAAAGATTGCACAATATGTACGTGAGGGTGCAATGGCTTATTTAAAGCAGCAGTACAAAGTCGTTTCTATCGTTTTTGTGATTCTTACAGCGGTTTTTGCAATTCTTGCATATGTTTTGCACATTCAGAATCCCTGGGTTCCATTTGCATTCCTGACTGGAGGTTTTTTCAGCGGCTTATCCGGATTCTTTGGCATGAAGACGGCTACTTATGCTTCAGCAAGAGCAGCCAATGCTGCTAAAGATTCGCTTAACCATGGTCTGAAAGTTGCCTTCCGTTCAGGGGCTGTAATGGGCCTCGTTGTAGTTGGTCTTGGTTTGCTTGATATTTCAATTTGGTTTTATGCGCTGAATTTCATAATTGGCGCCCTGGATAATAGTACAAACCAGCTTATTGCTTCCGACCCGGCAATGAAGCTGATCGTTATAACCACTACCACGCTTACTTTCGGAATGGGTGCTTCAACACAGGCTTTATTTGCCCGCGTTGGCGGCGGTATTTATACCAAAGCTGCCGACGTAGGAGCTGATCTCGTAGGAAAAGTGGAAGCCGGTATTCCCGAGGATGACCCCCGCAATCCTGCTACTATTGCTGACAATGTTGGCGATAATGTAGGTGATGTTGCCGGTATGGGTGCTGACCTTTATGAATCATACTGCGGAGCAATTCTTTCAACTGCAGCTTTGGGAGCCACAGGATTTACAGCTGCGGGACTCACCGCTGCAGGAATCGTCGTTGCTGATGCAGCTCAGGTTCAGTTTAATGCAGTTATAGCACCAATGCTTATTGCAGCCGTAGGTATAGTTCTTTCAATATTGGGTATTTTCATGGTTCGCACCAAGGAAGGTGCATCACAAAAGGACCTTCTCGCATCACTGGGACGTGGAGTAAACGTTAGTTCATTTTTTATTGCGGTTTTCTCCTTCCTGATCCTTTATATCCTCGAAATTCCAAACTATATTGGCGTTTGGGGTGCTATGATGGTTGGACTTCTCGCTGGCATTGGAATCGGTAAAACTACAGAATATTATACCTCAGCAGGCTTCAGACCTACCCAGCACATTGCAGGAGCTTCAAAAACAGGTCCGGCTACCGTTATCATAAGCGGTATCGGTACCGGTATGGTTTCCACAGCAATTCCGGTTTTGATTGTTTCTGTGGCTATTATACTTGCCTTCTTGTTCGCATCTAATTTCACATTTACAAACATCAGTTTCGGTTTATATGGTATTGGTATTGCAGCTGTAGGTATGCTTTCGACACTTGGAATTACTCTTGCAACGGATGCTTATGGTCCTATCGCAGATAATGCGGGTGGAAATGCCGAAATGAGTCATCTCGGTCCCGAAGTTCGTAAACGTACTGATGCACTCGATTCGCTGGGCAATACAACAGCTGCAACGGGTAAGGGTTTTGCAATTGGTTCCGCGGCACTTACTGCTCTTGCTCTTCTAGCTTCATATGTTGAAGAAATAAAAGTAGGACTTGCACGACTTCCGGAAAAGGCTGCTGAATTTACTGCAGCTACCGGGTTAGATATTCATAATGCTGGAATTCAGGATATTATGAGCTATTTCCATATCGATCTTATGAATCCTCGTGTTCTGGTTGGTGCATTTATCGGTTCAATGGCAGCCTTCCTGTTCTGCGGACTTTCAATGAATGCAGTGGGACGTGCCGCTCAGGCGATGGTTGATGAAGTTCGACGCCAGTTCCGTGAAATAAAAGGAATTCTCGAAGGTACTGCCACACCCGATTATGCACGTTGCGTTGCTATTTCAACCAGAGGTGCACAACGTGAGATGTTATTTCCATCGCTCCTTGCTATTATTATTCCTATAGCTGTAGGTATTATTTTCGGAGTATCCGGGGTAATGGGCCTTCTTATTGGAAGTACTGCCACCGGATTTATCCTTGCAATTTTCATGGCAAATGCCGGTGGTGCATGGGATAATGCCAAGAAATTTATCGAGGAAGGAAATTTTGGCGGAAAGGGAAGTGATAGTCATAAGGCAGCTGTAGTTGGTGATACTGTAGGTGATCCTTTCAAAGATACTTCAGGTCCTTCACTCAACATTCTTATCAAACTCATGAGTATGGTTTCAATTGTTGTAGTGGGTGTAACGCTTGCGACTTCATTGATCTAGCACTTTTTCAGTAAAAAATAATTAGAGGCTGTTTTCTTACGGAAGACAGCCTTTTTTTTCATCTGGCTTTTAATTTTTATTGTTTTAATGCAGCTTTGGTGAATATATAATCCGGAATATCCTGATCGAATTTTATGCTTGTCATTTGAAATTCTGTACCCATTCCTTCCTTCAGCATATCCTTATAAACAATGGTAGTTGGATACCATCTGCCCTGTATATTTTTAACATCCTTCAATTCCGTTCGCTTAAGCAATTGTCCGCTCCGTGCAAATAATTCCTGTTTCAGAGGAGTATATCTTTCCTTATCGATCCACATTTTCTGTGAATAGTAAGCTACATTGGAAACCTTTGCTGTAAGCTCAACTAACCAGACCGAACGGCCTTCAATCGTTTCCTCCCCGGTTATCTTTGCATTATAAATTTCGGCCAGTTTGCGGTCGTCCATCATGTCTTCATAGGAAAGATCCGATCCCATGACAGACTGTCTAAGCATGTGACCTGATATCTGAATGGTGCGATCCGCTGACGGAGAATATATCCACAACTGATCGCCCAGCTTAAGCATTTTTGTTCCTTTCTCACTGGCGGGTGACAGATACTCTGTAAAGGAATTCCTGGTCCCTTCGGAATAAGATTTGGAGGTAATGGTTCTGCTGTTCCTCTTACCATGAATGACCATTGTTGATTCAAAAATCCTGTTTTTGGCCGACATATTACGGTCAACCCGATCGAGTATAGTAGCTGCGTCCTGACCACAGATACTTACATTCAGAAAAATAAATAAATAATATAAGAGATTTTTCATAGTTCAAATTTTAAGCCTCCAGTTCTTTAAATAATTGTGCCGTTTTTCTCCTGAAGATCCCGATCCCTGCAAGAGCAGTACCAACAACAGTTGAAATAACGCCAGGTATGAATCCTATATAATAATCTGCCGGAGTAATGCGGGATCTGATCATATCGGGCATCATTACGGATGCCGATGCACCCTTTGAAAAAGTACTTATATCCAGGCCGTATTTTTGCATCAGAAAAGCAAAAAACAAGCCGATGGCTGTCCCGGCAATAGTACCTGCAACACCTATCATTACTGACTCGTAGATAAGGGTTTTGTAAACATGTCTTTTGTCTTCTCCGATTGCCAGCCGGACGCCTATTTCTCCGTATCTGCGTAATCCTCCCAGAAGGCCGGCATTCCATAAGACAAGTGACATGGCAATCATAAAAATGATAGTTATGATAGCGCCCATCTTATTGGCCATGAATATATACACATCCATTCCAGGCTGATCACGAAGTGTTTCCATAACGGGACTAAATTCATCTGAAGTTTTGGAATTTTCCCTGTTGAAAATAGCACGATATTTTTGTGCCTGTTGGTCATTGTAATAGCCTTCTGAAAAATAACCATTGATTTCGCCTGAAGCATCAGGCATTTCAAGTGCTTCACGTACATCACCCAGATCAGCTATTATCGATCCCCTGTCAAGGGCTGAAGTTCCAAAACGCACTGTCCCGGCAAGAACAAAATTACGGATTGCCATACCACTGTTCATTGTCGATCCGATGA
>DATAEX010000250.1:0-5737 GCA_036257765.1 Bacteroidales bacterium | reverse complement strand
AACCCGGACAGATTGAACTGATAAAATCTTGCTTCAACGACAGGAACGCGCAGATCGCCACACTGGTCAGGGAAATTACATCGGAAGAAGATCTTTTTAATGAGAACCGGCCGAAAGTTGTCGTTAATTCTCAAAGTCAGGCAATTTATTTCAGCAGATCGACGATACCTTTTAAGAGAGGTATTGAAAAAAGCGAATGGCTCAATCACCAGAAATATTATATGCACATCGGACTGTATGGATTCCGGCGTGACATATTGCCCGAAATTACCGCGCTTCCCCAGTCAGCACTTGAACTTT
Organism: Bacteroidales bacterium; assembly: GCA_036257765.1. Lineage (GTDB taxonomy): Bacteria > Bacteroidota > Bacteroidia > Bacteroidales > UBA10428 > UBA5072. The sequence goes on along the minus strand of DATAEX010000250.1, from coordinate 5,437 downwards.
CCGAATCGCTGGAGCAGCTTCGATGGATCGAGAACGGTTATACCATCACCGTCCGGATTACACCGTATGAAAGCTTTGGAATAGATACGCCGGAAGATCTGAAAAAATTATTGCGGTTGCATAGGTAGGATCCTTTGCGATGGTTCCTGATGCATCCCCGCTTTTTCATGCACATACCGGTAAATGATTCCTGCTATCTCCTCTTTTTCTTTTGACCGGGGAACTTTTGACAGTATCCTGTCAATATAATCGCGTTTTAAAACAAGGGCAAACGTGGCCGGAAAGTTCATGTCATAAATCCAGCTTAACCTCAGCAACCTGTAGTCGTTCATTGATGTGGCCGAAGGAACTGTTACTCCTTTTCTGTATGCATCAAGGATAAAGTCAGGGACAATGTAAGATTTCTCCTGCGAAATATCGTTTAGTATTTTGTTCACTACATCACGCTGGGTGAGAATATACCAAATATCCACCTTATCCGCATCCCTGATCAGTCGCGCGAAATGCAGGACGTTTTTATCAATACCCTCATCAAGCTTTGACACATTATGATTCATTATGGCTTCGTATACAAGCAATTCTGAAACCTTATCGAGTTCCTTCAGAAATCCGGTTTTTTTGAGGATCTGTACACCAAGTTCTGCATGGTTTACCGATTGACTGTCATCAAAAGTTCTATACTTTATAAACTGCTCAAAACGACCAATATCGTGAACCAGTGCAATTAATTTTGCCGTAATGATCTCATCTTCATTTAATCCTGAATTCCTGGCAATCTGATATATATTTTCAACTACCCTGAATGTATGTTCAGCCTTCAGATCCAGATGTTCCTGAATAAAATCATCTTTCGAACGTGTTGAAGCAACGTATTCCCTGAAACGTTTATCATAAAGGTCATAGTCATGAATCATATTTTAACCGTATTATTTAATTTCAATTCATTTATTAAATGAGTCATAATTTTTCCGGTCGATCCTGTATTGCTCAGAATATATTTTCTTGCCCTGTAGGCAGCATTCTCATAAAATTCATTCATCAGCGTAAGCTTTCCCAGAACACTCAATAACTCACTTTCATTACCCACCGAGAAACCGCCGCCTGATGAAATAAGTTCAATTGCCTCCCGGTGTTTGTGATAATTGGGTCCAAAGATAACCGGAATACCATAAACTGCTGCTTCCAGCAAATTATGTATGCCTTTCCCAAAACCACCTCCTATATAGGCAATCTGTCCATACCTGTAAAGTGATGAAAGCATGCCGATATTATCAATTACAAGGACCTGCATTTCCCCTAAATTATCTAAAGAAGCCAATGAATAAAGGACAAGATTTTTTTTGATGCTTTTGACCAGCCGGCTTAAATGATCCTGTCCGATTTCATGAGGCGCAATTATAAACTTGTATCCGGAAGGAGCGTTATTAATAAAATTCAGCAGTAACGTTTCATCTGCAGGCCATGTGCTTCCGGCTACAATACAAACAGAGCCACGGGCAAATTCCCGGGCAACAGGGATATCCCGCGCATTCCTTGCATTATCGGAAACCCTGTCAAACCGGGTATCCCCGGTGATACTTGTATTGCTAATGCCAATTGATTTCAATAATCCCGATGAAAGAGAATTCTGCACGAATAAATGTCTGAATGCATAGAGGCTTTTGCGAAACCAGAATCCGTGCCATCTGAAAAACATCTGGCGCGGCCTGAATATTCCTGAAAGAAGATATACCGGTATTTGATTCTTTTTAAGTTCATCAAGAAAAAAATACCAGAATTCGTATTTTATAAAAAATACCGCGTCCGGTTTGAGGAGGGTGATGAGTGTTTTTGCATTATATCGTGTATCTAGTGGCAGGTAAAACACCAGATCCGCATTACTGTAGTTCTTTCTCACCTCGTAACCTGAAGAAGAAAAGAATGAAATCACGATACTGCATCCTGGAACAGCTGTTCTCATTGCTTCCATGACAGGGTGACCCTGTTCAAATTCACCCAGTGAAGCTGCATGAAACCAGAAAACAGGCTTTTTACGCCCCTTCCAATCCTCAAGTTTCTGTCGCCAGTTTTTTCTTCCGCTGACCCATAGCATGGCTTTCTTGTTAAACCATGCTGCCGGAATCATAAGAAAGTAAAAGAGATGAATTACAATTGTGTAAACTATGCGCATGATATATTAAACAAAATAAACCATTATAGCCCGATTGTTAAACTTTAGGGGTAAACAATTGTTACCTGTTAAATGTTATTTAGATCAATTATAAATATTTAACTCAAATCAACTTTAAATAAAACGATTATGGCATTCGAATTACCACCCCTGGGATATGCTTATACGGCATTAGAGCCGCATATTGATGCACGCACGATGGAGATACATTACACAAAGCATCACCAGGCATATGTTAACAACCTGAACAGTGCACTAACAGGAGGAGAATGGGAGAAGAAGAACCTGGAGGAAATACTTGCTAATGTATCAAAGTTACCGCCTGCAGTAAGAAATAATGGCGGCGGGCATTATAATCATACTTTCTTCTGGAAAATTATGGGTCCGAATGCTGGTGGTGCACCCACCGGGGAACTTGCCGATGCCCTGAACCGTTATTTCGGTTCTTTTGAAAAATTCAAAGAGCAGTTTACCAACGCAGCAATGACAAGGTTTGGTTCCGGTTGGGCCTGGCTGGTAAAAACGGATAATGAGCTTAAGATTACTTCAAGTCCAAATCAGGACAACCCATTAATGGACATTGCCGAGGTTAAAGGTACACCTGTTCTTGGGGTCGATGTATGGGAACATGCATACTATCTGAAATATCAGAACCGTCGCAACGAATACCTCTCTGCGTTCTGGAATGTGATCAACTGGGATGAGGTGAGCAGGAAACTGAAATAAACATCAGAAAGTAAATCCAAGATTTACATACCATGTCATTTCCGGCTCTATGTTATTGAAGGCAAAAAATACGCTCAGTGGACCTAATGGAGTATTATAAGTCGCACCGGTTCCATATCCAAGAAAATTCTGTTTATCCCTGAGTTCAACAGATGACTCCAACAGGTTTTCAAGACTATTACCGGTTGTCATTGCGTTGATCAATGCTTCCAGCTGAAGATTCCTGTAAATCCTGTAGTTAAAGCCAAGTTTAAGCATAATATAATTTTGAGCTATCACCTCGCCGAGGTTAAAGCCTACAAAAGGTACATGGTTTCTTCGCAGATTATTTTTATGACCGCCCACAAAAAAATAATCGGAAGTAATGAATTCATCCGTGCTTAAACCAACGGATATTCCGGTATTAGCACTTAAATGCGCTCCCAGGGGATTGAACCGTTCAAAACTGAAATGAAACTTTGCAAAGGAACTGAGACTGCTTTCTGTTATAACTGAATCATTCAAATAACTTACATCAAGCATCGGGTTGAGGATTCCCTTAAGAGTAAGATCAATTACACTGCCTTCGAAAGGAAACATCAGATTATTCAATGTATTGAGTCCATAATTACCGGAAAGTCCAAATCCGGCGAAACCGTACCGTTTAAAATTGAATACTTCAGGTTCCAGCCTTTGCATGGCCTTATTTGGGAACACCGATGAATATTCAAAGAGCAAACCTGCTCCAATCTGTTGATTCAGGTCGATTACTCTTTTCACAAATATTTCCGATGTCAGATGATGCTGTCTGAAATATCCCACCTGTTCCCCTTCGAGATATCCGGGAATCAGATTAAGTTCATAGTAAGATTCCAAACCTGCCAGGCCGTTCATCCTTTTGCCGAAATATTTCCGGTAATTAAGGCGTACCTGTGGAAATTCATTCAGATCGGCAACAGCGGTCAGTCTTGTTCCCGAAATCAACAGATTGCTTTGTGTGAAGTTTAAAATCAGACCGGCACCATAAAAATTGTCATAATGTACGGAAGCCTTAAGTGATGCAGGTGGTTTTTCCCTGGCATTCATAACCAGTATGAATCCGGGTCCGTCTTTTTTAAAGTAATAAGTTAGTCTTGCAAAATATAATGTACCGGATAAACGCTCGATGGCTTCCTGAAGCTTTTGTTTTGTAAGCCACGTCCCGGGCTTAATATTCAATTTACCATAAGCCAGACCCTGATCATAGTATTGAAGGTCGTTTACAATTACTTTTGTAATGAAAATGCTGTCAATGTCGGGAAGTGGAGTGGGTTTAGGACGATTTCCCAATTTGGAAAGGCTATCTGCCAGGGCCTTCAGCTCATTAAAATGTGCCATTGCTGCTTCTTCACCTGCTTTTTCTATTTCGATTCCCCTATTGAAATCGGAAGAAGAAAACCCGGTCATATCGGGTGTAATCAATATATCTACCTTTTTTGCCTGTTCACGGGAATCCGAAATTCCAAAGGTGGCAGTCGACCGGCTTAACACCCGGGCAAGTGAATTAAGATCATCTGAAGAGATTCTGTCCATAAAACCTGTGTACACGCCGATTATAATGTCGGCGCCCATATTGATGGCTTCATCAACAGGAAAATTGCGCAATACCCCTCCGTCGACAATAACCCTGGCGCTATCGATCACTTCAGGTGAAAAAATACTCGGTATGGCCATGCTCGCTCTCATTGCTGAGGCAAGGTCCCCAAACTGGAATTCGGCTATTTCACCGTTAATAATGTCAGTCCCTACACAACGGTATGGGTAAGGGAACCGGTCGAATGAATCGATACCGGCAGTTCGCCATGTCAGGCCCGACAACAATAAAGCCAGGTTCTGACCCTCAAGTACTCCGGAAGGCAACATGATTCTGCGATTCCTTATCGGGAGTTCGATAAGATAACGATCATAGTCCCTTTTTTCATCCAGTGCGACATTCCTGAGCGGAACATCATCCGAGAGAAGAATCGGCCAGTTTACACTCTGGTTAAGCAGCGACAATTCATCTGCAGTATAGCCGATCGAATAAAGGCCCCCTACAATACTTCCCATACTGGTTCCTGTAATATAATCAGGCACTATACCGGCTTTTTCAAGCACCTTAAGAACCCCTATGTGTGCGAGACCTTTTGCCCCGCCACCGCTCAGCACCAGACCGATCTTTGGCACTGATTCCTGTTTTTGCTGGGAAAAAACAACCTGCGTTAGGGAATTGAAAAAAAATATAGGTACTATGAGAAGTCTTATGATTCGCATTAGCTTAACACTTCTTTTTACGGTCCTCTCAATCCTTCCTGTACATATGGATAAATCCTGTTTTGGTATACCATTTATGAGGATCGCCACTGATGGCCTCCAGTGTGTAATAATAAATGCCTGTCTTAAGTTTGTCACCAGAGGCAGTCTCACCGTTCCATGTAATTACCGGTCCTTCGGATTCATAAACCAATATACCCGTTCTGCTGAATATTCTTATTCGTAATGGAATATCACCCTCACTGTGAATTATGAACAAATCGTTAATTG
>DATAEX010000470.1:0-9164 GCA_036257765.1 Bacteroidales bacterium | reverse complement strand
CAGGAACCATAAGATCACCGTAAGATTGTCCGGCCCAACATCTTTGGAGCCAGTCCCGGCCTATCCAAAAAATATGTTCTCCTTCCGGAAGTCTTGCCAGTAATAATTTCAACGAATCAGTACCATGCGCAGTATAAGGGTTTGTAATTACTTCATTGTAGGTTTTAAGGCGATTTGTGCCCGGCAGAAGGGAGTGACGATAATTATCCCGCTCAGGCCAGCTGTAAAGTTCCCAACCTTTCATTGATGATTGAAAAGTAATGGTATCAAAATCGGGAGAATTGACGGACACGGTTTCGCTGATCTGATCATTTTCCTTTATACAGGATGTATAAATCATGGAGGCAATAAAGAATAGTAATGCTGAAGTTTTGATAACGGGTTTCATCTCAGGTATTTTAATTAACAGACGATACAAATTACTAAGAAGTTGCGGATCGGGAATGGATAAATCCGATTTTTTTTTACATTTAAGTCAAATTAACCATTAAAACCCTATGATTTGTGTTTCAGAAACCTGGTGGACAGCCATGCAGACTGCAGAAAAGATCTACTGGCTCATAGCAATCCCTTTCACGGCTGTATTCCTGTTTCAGCTTGTTCTCACATTTATAGGCGGAGATACCGATCACCTTAACCTCTCCGCCGATCACGATGTTGCAATGGACGGCGATCATGGCATCGGTTTTCAGTTCATCAGCATTAAAAATCTTATTGGTTTCTTTTCAATACTTGGCTGGACCGGAATCGCTATGACCAGCGGCGGCAAACCACTTGGCATCACTATTGTGGTATCCACTCTAGCCGGATTACTTATGATGGTGATCATGGCTACTATGGTATTTTACCTGGGAAAATTATCCGAACACAATGTTTTGAACCTGAAGAATGCAAAAGGCAAGATTGGCACGGTTTATCTCCGGATTCCGCCGCAAAGAAAGGGCATGGGTCAGGTTCAGATCAATGTCCAGGGATTTCAGACTCTCTATGCTGTGACTGATGAACCTGAAGAAATTAAAACCGGCGCTGTTGTTGAAGTTGTCGATTCAATTAATAATGAAGTATTACTTGTAAAAACTCAATAAAATTATTTTGTCATGCCACAGTATATTGTAGTAGTGGTCGTTCTGGCCATCCTTTTTGTATTTATTCTCTTAGTTACATTCCTTCGTCGTTATAAACGTTGTCCTTCGGACAGGATACTGGTAATTTATGGTAAAATAGGGAAGGGTAGTGAGGCTGAATCCCGATCATCAAAGTGTATACATGGAGGCGCAGCATTTATCTGGCCTGTTATCCAGGATTATGAATTTCTCGATTTAACTCCCATTTCAATCGAAATAAATCTTAAAAGTGCCTTAAGTAAGCAGAATATCCGGGTTGACGTTCCCTCTATATTTACTGTTGGTATTTCCACCGAAGCCGGTGTAATGAGTAACGCGGCAGAAAGACTCCTTGGCCTTAAACAGCAGGATATCAGTAACCTGGCAAAAGATATAATTTTCGGGCAATTGCGTTTGGTAGTTGCTACGATGGATATTGAAGAAATTAACAGCAACCGCGATCTCTTCCTGGATGCCGTTTCGCGCAATGTTGAAGCAGAACTGAAGAAAGTAGGACTGAAACTTATTAATGTTAACGTTACTGATATTAATGATGAATCGGGCTATATTGAAGCATTGGGAAAAGAAGCTGCCGCTAAAGCCATTAACGATGCCAAGAGGAGTGTGGCAGAGAAAAACCGTGACGGTTCAATTGGTGAAGCTAATGCAATGAAAGATCAGCGTATACAGGTTTCTTCGGCAAATGCCAATGCTGTTGAAGGTGAAAATACAGCTGCTATTCATATAGCGAATACAACTGCCGCCAGACGCGAAAAGGAAGCTGAAGCTGAACGAAAAGCTGTAGCTGCAGAAAAAGTAAATCAGGCAAAGGCACTTGAGGAAGCATACAAAGCTGAACGAGAGGCAGAATTGAGCAGATCGGAACGCGTCAATGCCACGCAGATTGCAGATATTATTGTTCCTACACAAATCGATAAGCAAAAAATAGAAATAGCTGCTGAAGCTATAGCCGAACAAACCCGCCGGCATGCGAAAGGAGATGCGGATGCTATTTATATGAAAATGGAAGCTCAGGCTAAGGGTATTTATGAAATTTTAAGTAAACAGGCAAGTGGTTTTGAGCAACTCGTTAACGCAGCAGGTAAGGATCCTCAGAAGGCTGTTATGATGATGATAGCTGATAAACTGCCTGAATTGGTTAAGACCCAGGTTGAAGCTATTAAGAACCTGAAGATTGACAAGGTAACGGTTTGGGATTCCATGTCGGCTGGAAAGGATGGCAGGGGCTCATCAACTGCTAATTATTTCGCGAGCATGCTTGCTGCCATTCCGCCGTTAAAAGATCTGTTTAACCAGGCAGGACTTGAACTACCTGATTTTTTAAATGGCACCAAAAAAGTTCCTGAATCAATTTCAGATACGGAAAAACCACATAAAACTGCTACAAAAATCAATAAGACAGAAGATTTGAACGGCCATAACAGCATGCAGTAATACCAGATACGGATTTATCTGGTATTCATTAGGAACTTACGAACATAATCTGTCACCCCGGCTTCGAGCGAATAAAAGGAGGTTGTAAATCCTGTATTCCGGAGTTTTTCCATTTTCGCTTCGGTGAAGTACTGATATTTATCCCGAATATCAACAGGAGTATCTATAAATTCAATGACCGGTTCAATTTGCATGGCGTTGAAGGTTGCCCTTGTAAGTTCCAAAAATGATCTCGCCTTACCGGTCCCCAGATTATATAAAGCCGATTGCGGCTTATTATTAGACAGCCAGTAAATGACTTTAACTACATCAGCTACGTAAATAAAATCCCTGCTTTGACCGCCATCAGGGATGCCTGGTTTATCCGATCGGAACAATTTCATTTTGCCCGTTTCCCTTATCTGGTTATATGCATGATAAACAACCGAGGCCATTCTGCCCTTATGATATTCTCCAGGGCCATAAACGTTAAAGAATTTAAGTCCTGCCCAGAAAGGTGGCACGGATTTCTGTCCGAGAATCCATTTGTCAAAGTCGTTTTTTGATTCCCCATAAGGATTTAAGGGTTTCAGATCATTAATTATTCTGTGATCATCTGAATAGCCCATTTCACCCGAACCATACGTGGCGGCAGATGAGGCATAAATAAGCGGAATACCAAACCTGGTGCATGATGCCCACATTCGTTTGGAATATCCCAGATTCAGTTTTTCAAAAATACTTTTGTCGAATTCTGCAGTATTTGTCCTGGCGCCAAGGTGAAATATAAATTTCACCCTGCTGTGATTATCTTCAAGCCAATTAAAGAAGTCATCCCTCTCAACAAGGCCCTGGTATTTTGTTCCAGCGTAATTGCGTTCTTTTGCCTTATTTGTAAAAGAATCAACGAGGATCAGATCATAAATATTTTCCTGATTCAGTAGTTGAACAAGGTTGCTTCCGATAAAACCTGCTGCACCGGTAATAACAATCATTTTTGTATTTCTAATTCAAAGGCAAAGAAAGCAATTTTCTATTTGTCAAGCCTGAGTTCCTCCAGAATTTCAAGTATTGAAGTGGTCAGATTTCCCAGTGCAAGCGGATGATGCCAGTTCTCTACTTTACGTATTTCAATAAAATAGGAGATTGCCCTGATTTGCAGAAAGGGAATTTTCTCCATCAGGCAGGTGTAAAAAAATGCTGCCCCCGACATGGTTTCTATTTCGCATTTGAAACGGTTTTTTACTTTTTGTATGTTTTCCTGTCGGCCATGCAAAGTGTTAACTGTTATTGCTTTAACAGGGATCAAAGAATCTACAACATCAATTTCAAAATTGCCAAGGCTTCTTAAAACCCCTTCAGTAAATGGAAATGAATCCTCATTAAGCAACTCCTTCTCACCAAGAGTAAAAAATGTATCTTTTTCTTCAAAACCGAGATCCGCAAACTGTTCCTGGATCACATTCACAACAAACCCTAATTCCAGAAAATAGTCAAAACTCCCGGCAACTCCCAGATTGATGGCAAGGTCATAACTATAGGTATTTACAGCCTTTGTAAGATGATAAGCCATAAAGGAACTTCCATGACCGGTAACCAGTATATCGATGTCGAGATTTCCGAGTTTGTAATTAGATAAGTTGCTGTAAACCCTTGAAACAAAATTAAGTTTGTCCCTTAAAAGCTTAACTTCACTATTCGATGCAGCAACCAGCAGTATTTTCATATAAATTCAATTTTTCAGTCGCCTTAGCAAAAAGTTTCTAATTTTGTTAATAGGGTTAAGGCCTTTAAAGATAAGACAATTTAATAAGTCATATGTTAATTTGATTACGTCACATTTAACAACTGAATTAAATGCAAGATAAAAAACTAATCCTCGAGGGTATTGGTGAAACCGGGTTTGAAAGGATTGACAAATTCAACGGCAGGAAAACAAAATCCCTGTCCAGCCTGTATAGAAAAATACTTACCAATCTGGGTGAAGATGCATGCCGCGAAGGACTAATCGATACTCCGGAAAGAGTGGCCAAAGCCATGCAATATTTTACCCACGGCTATTTTATCAAGCCTGAGGAAATTCTTGGCGCCTCAAAGTTTCATGAAGATTATAAGGAAATGGTACTCGTTAAAGACATAGAAGTTTATTCTTTATGCGAGCATCATATGATTCCTTTTTTCGGTAAGGCACATGTAGCTTACATTCCAAATGAATATATAACAGGCTTAAGTAAAATTGCAAGAGTGGTTGAGGCGTATGCCAGACGATTGCAGGTTCAGGAACGACTGACAATGCAAATTCGCGATTGCATTCAGGAAACATTAGATCCTCTTGGTGTTGCTGTTGTAATTGAAGCGAGGCATTTATGCATGGTTATGCGTGGTGTTCAGAAGCAGAACTCCATAACTACAACTTCCGCCTTCACGGGCTGTTTTTTGAATGATAACCGGACAAGGGAAGAATTTGTACACATGATCGGCATCAAATTGCATTGATGGAGCAGCAATCCAAATCATCCTTTTTCCTGCAGAACCTCATAAAAGGTATGATTTGGCTCGGGGTTATTGTGGCTTTGTTTGTATTCACAAAACATTATGTAGACAAGCAATTGATGCTAAGGTTTGAGCCTTTGTTCTCACACACTATCCTGATTCTTTCCATATTCACAGCTTCCGAACTCATTATTGGTATAATCCCTCCGGAATTGTTTTTGATATGGTCGCTCCGTTCAGGAGAACTGAATACATATATTTTATATGTTTTATTGCTATCTGTTATCTCCTATCTGGCGGGTCTGGCAGCATATCTTTTTGGAAGATACCTTCATAATACAAAACTATATCAATACCTGCGGCATAAATATCTTCTTAAATCGGAAATTTTTCTGCAGGAGTATGGTTTATATCTTATTCTCGTAGCCGCTCTGACACCGGTGCCTTTCTCGGGATCAGCAATGCTGGTAGGATCGGTACACTACCCTGTAAAAAATTATATCTACTGGTCACTCTCACGATTTATCAAATTTGCCCTCACTGCCTGGATCATCTGGGAAGCCAATATGCTTTGAAGTATATAACATCAGCTACTCAGGATTCTTCTTAGAAGATAATTCATTTCAGCTATTCAAGGTACCACCGGAATTCGTTTGACGTATATCGATATTTCAGATCATTCAAAAAATGAAGATACATGTTGTATGTTTATAACTTTTCGGAAATTATGACGTAAAAAAACGAAATTTATTATCAAACACAGGGGAAGCTGAAAACCTTAGAGTAAGCAAATATTAAACAAATCTACCATGAAAAATGTAAGGAATCTTTTGATCATTGCAGTTTTAAGTTTATTCGCAGTTTCATTGAATGCCCAAACTGAAGCCGGAAAGATACTTGTTGGCGGATCCAGTGAACTTTCTTTTGGTGCTATAACCCAGAAGTACAAATCAGATGATGGTGATGGTACTGCGGGAAAAATCACACAATTCAGTCTTGCACCTGAAGCGGGATTTTTTGTTATAGATAATCTGGCCGTTGGTCTAAGTCTTGATATGAGTCTTTCAAGTTCGAAAGAAGACGGTTCTGAATTCAGGGAAACATTCACTACTTTACTTGCTGCTCCTTTTGTAAAATATTATTATGATTTAGGTAAAATAAAACCCTTTGCCAAGGCAGCTGTAGGACTTGGATCATCCACTTACAAATTATCTGATGGTTCAGACAGCGAGACTGAAAAAACGGGCATATTCGGTTGGGAACTTGGAGTTGGTGCTGCGATGTTCATGAACGACAACGTTGCCCTTGAAGTTGGAATCGGATATCAGTCTATAAGCCAAAAAGATAAACAAGATAATGATATTGATTTGAGAATTATTAATGGTGGTATTGCGTTTGCAGTGGGTATTGCAGTAGTTTTATAAAATGATTATTCCGGTTTGGTTAAAAAAAGCCGCTTCGATCCGAAGCGGCTTTTTTTGCATCTTTTATTTGAGTTTGCCTGTTATTTGTGTTTGCTGCCTACAAGCGCAAAGAATGCAATGTAGGCATAGCATATAATCGGAAGGATAAAAGCGTATTTAACACCAAAGCCGTCAGCCATTCGTCCCATTAAAACCGGTATAATAGCACCACCAACGATCAATGTATTGATAATCCCTGATGCCGTGCTCAGTTCGCCTTTGTCCAGTCCGTCAACTCCCAGAGCAAAGATATTCGGGAACATCACCGAGTTAAAGAAACCGATTGAACAGCCTACCCAAAGAATCATATTGGCGGGAACCGTCATTGTTGCTAATGCCAGAAGTGCTGCAATTACTGCAAATACTGCAAGAGTTTTGTTTGCTTTCCCGCTGCCAAGCTGCATAGCAAGATAATTAACCAGTGCAACTCCTACGAAAATAAGGCCATCTGTAAGTTCACGCCTGATGTACCAGCCAACTATAAATGCAAGGATCAGTACAAGAAACGTATATAAATATTTTTTAGATTTTTCAGTGTTTGAAAGCATAAACGATGCATAGAAACGGCCAATCATGGCACCACCCCAATAGAGAGCTATCATCTTTGCAGCTTCAGTTTGTGTGAAACCGGATGCTTCCTGCAGATAGCGCTGTACCATAGCAGCACTTCCAACTTCTGCACCAACATAAAAGAAGATACCAAGCGCCCCAAGGATTACATGAGGATATTTCCATACGCTTTTTTTCTGCTCGCCGACTGTTGAAATAACAGGAAGTTTCAGACTAAAGATGACTACGGCAATTATGAGAACCAGAATGCCAATTATAATAAACGGAACAGGAACTGATTGGGCAGCTTGTTGTGCAGGATTGAGTGCTGAATCAAGTGCGCCTTCTGCCGCGGTTTTGAAAACAAATACACTGGCGATAATAGGAGCAATTGTTGTTGCAATGGAATTAAGAGCCTGGGTAAGGTTTAGCCTTCCTGAAGCAGTTTCTGACGGACCTAATGCTGTAACATAGGGATTAGCTGCCACTTGCAGAAATACAACACCACTGGCCATTATAAAGATGGCAAATAGAAAGAACGGGAATGAAGGAACTTTGGCAGCAGGAAAAAAGAGGAAGCTTCCTGCAGCAACAAGGACAAGACCTAATATTACACCGGCTTTATAACCGATTTTCTTAATAATGCTGCCACTGGCGAACGATAATAAAAAGTAGGTAAAGAAAAATGCGCCGTTGACCAATTGAGCCTGAAAATTGGAAAGATCAAATACGGCCTTGAATTTATCAGCTAAAGTGATATTAAATGTTGTTACAAATCCGAAGATGAAGAAAATCATCCCCATGAAGGCCATCCCAACGGCCTGCGTATTTTTCTGCTCTGTCATACTGATTTAATTAGGTTAAACAATTAGGTTAAAAGAGGTATAAGTTTACAAATTTATGTTGAAAAACAGATGGAATATACGAAATATTTCCTCCTATCTCAGCGAGGAAGGCAATGATTCAAACACTTCAACAGCTGCCCTTGATTTGTTGAGTGTATAAAAATGTATTCCCGGTGCTCCTTTAATAAGCAGATCGAGGCATTGTTTTATGGCATGTTCGACTCCTACCTGGTATGCTTTTTCATCGTTGTCTTTGTACACTTCCATCTTTTCCAGGAGATCACGCGGAAATGTAGTTGATGCCATATCGACAAATCTTTTGATTTGTTTGTAGCTGGTAATAGGAATAATACCGGGAATGATCCTGCAAGCTATATCCTCTTCACGTATTCTCCGTACAAAATTAAAGTAAGCATCGTTATCGAAAAACAACTGGGTAACCAGAAAATTAGCTCCGGCCTTACATTTCAATTTCAGGTTGTTTATGTAAGTATCCATCGTCGATGACTCGGGATGCTTTTCAGGATTTGCCGCAGCTCCAACTGAAAAACCATAATTCATCGCGGTAACGAATTCAATCAGCTCATTTGCAAAATTAAAACCGTCCTTTTCCGGCACAAAATTAGTCATACCTTTCGGAGGGTCTCCCCGTAATAACATGACGTTTTCAATACCAATTGATTTCAGATATTCCATATCGTGCGCTACCTTCTCACGTGAAGAACCCACGCAGGTGTAATGCGCCATTGTATTTAATCCGATCTTATTCTGGAGGTAATTAACCAGCGCAAAGGTTCTTTCCTGTGTTGAACCTCCGGCACCATAAGTTACAGAAACAAATGAAGGATTCAGCATGAGAAGCTGACCTACATTGATACCGAAATCAACAGCGGAAATCTCATCCTTAGGAGGAAAAAATTCAAATGAAAATGTACGTTCTTTGTTTTTGAAAAGGTCGGTGATCTTCATCCGGGATTTATTTATAATTCAGGTTTGAAGCGAGCAATGATTCAATTCTTTCCGGGTCCATCCTTTTCCTTTTGGCATAGTCCACAACCTGGTCACGCGAAATATTGCCTACAAAAAAGTAACGTGACCGGGGATGTGCAAAAATAAGACCACTCACGGATGCAGCGGGCATCATCATAAAATGTTCGCTAAGTGTAATACCTGTTCTATGGTCGGGATCAAGCAGGCTGAAAAGGATTTCCTTCTCAGAGTGATCAGGACATGCCGGGTAACCATGCGCAGGCCTTATTCCCTTGTACTTTTCAAGC
>DATAEX010000239.1:0-2428 GCA_036257765.1 Bacteroidales bacterium | reverse complement strand
TCATATCGGAACCTGGTATTCATTGCCCGACCGCTATTCCAGAATCACAGATATGCTGACCGCGAAGGAAGTTGTATCTCCGGCTGATTTTAAAAAAATTCAGCTTGACCAGCATTCAAACCTGGCAAAAAGATACCTGCCTGCATTTATCCAGGCCATCGGGAAACAAGGTGAATTATCTCCATTGGAGCAAAAAGCTTTTGACATTCTAAAGCATTGGGATTATTCAATGGATGCTAAAAATCCTGGTGCATCGATTTTTGAAACAATGTATCTTCAATTTATGCAGTGCATTTTTCAGGATGAAATAGGCGCCAGTTTGTTTGAAAGCTTCAACAGCACATCATCAATAAGCCGCAATACAACTGAAAGATTATTCGTAGAGAGGGAATCATTATGGTTTGACAATACAAATACTCCTTCGCAAAAAGAAGAATTCAGCGATATGGCATACTGTGCTTTTACCCAGGCAATAGATAACCTGAAAGCAAAAATGGGAGAAGAACCCTCTGAATGGGAATGGGGGAAAATACACCGGCTTGTGCTTGCCCATCCTTTGGGAGCAGTGAATGTTATTGAAAAAGCCTTTAATCTTAATCCCGAACCCGTGAGCGTCGGAGGTAGCTTTCATACAATTTCTCCTTACAGCTATAACAGTAATAAGCCATTTGACAGTAATCACGGATCTTCACACCGGCACATTTTTGATCTGAGTAATTGGGATAATTCTCTAACTGTTATTCCAACCGGTATATCAGGAATTCCTGCAAGCAGGCATTATTGCGATCAGACAAAACTGTATGTCGATGGCAGTTATCATACGGATTATTTTACAAAAGAAAAGGTAGTTGAGAATTCACTTTACCATATGACATTCACAAATGGCAAATAATTGACACAGGTTTGAGGAAAGGATTACAGAAAACGAATAGGAAGTTCATGATCAAAAAAGCATTCAAAGGCGTCATATTCGACCTCGATGGCACTCTTGCCGATACTCTTGATGACATTGCCGGCTCAATGAACCGGATATTGAATAGTCATGGTTATCCGTCAAGGCCGGTAAATGACTATAAATTACTTGTGGGAAAAGGTCTCGACAACCTTGTGAAACAGGCATTGCCTGAGGTTGCAAGACAGCCCGGAATAATAAATACATGCCTGCACGAGTTGATTATTGATTATGATGAAAATTGCCTGGTTAAAACACACTTGTATAATGGCATACCTGAACTGCTGAATGAATTGACCAATCGGAATGTAAAACAGGCGGTTTTTTCAAACAAAGCAGAACCACTCACAATAAAAATAGTATCACATCTCCTTCCTGATATACCTTTTGTAAAAATTTCGGGTGCAAGACCTGATATCCCAAAAAAACCGGATCCTGCCGGGGCATTGGAGATCAGTAAAATCATGAAAATAAAGTCGGATGAACTTGTGTATATGGGTGATTCGGACGTGGATATGCTGACAGCCGGCAATGCAGGAATGTTTGCTGTCGGAGTTTCCTGGGGATTCAGAAGCAGAAAGGAATTATTAAATAATGGTGCGGCAATAATAATTGACGCACCACGTCAGATTCTGGAATTATTTTGAAGTTGAATGACTTATTTCATGTTCTTCAAATAGTGTCTGGCCCATAGATTATTCCTGTAAGTTTCAACCGATTTGAGAAACAATTCACGGGCTTTTTCCTTATTTTCCCTGGCTAATTCACTTAATGCCTGTAGATAATATCCTTCTGAAATCATATCACGCCTGTCGGTTAAATCATATATAGCACCCGAAGATGGTATTTTATTCCCGCTTTCAATATTTGATTTACCCGTTTCAGAAAGAGAATTGAGAAATTCTTCCGCTTTTTCATTATTACCAAATTTTCTGTATGAAAGTGCCTGATAATAGAGCAAGTCAGGCCAATCGTGTGAATTAACAGCAGTTGAACTTTTCCTGAATGATTCGGTTGCTTTCTTTTTATTTCCTGCTGCTTCATAAATTGTCCCCATATAATACAGGATCATTGCATTTCGTTCATCATGCAAACCTTTTCCGACTTCAAGATTCCCGGGATAAAGAAGGGCCTGTTCAAGATGATTGATAGCCTCTTTATACTGACCAGTTTCTGATAATTGAATCGCTTTCATTACATGTGCATCTACATAATGCCAGTATATACTGCGGCCTCCTTCCCATGTTCTAAAATGATGAGTGTTTAAGAGCTCAATCGCTTTATCAAATTCTCCGGCAACATTATATAATTTTACAAGACTCTGAGGCGCAGTAGTATTTTGTTTTACAATACCCTGATTTTTTTCAAAGACAGCTATGCAGGAGGCCGGATCCTTCTGAGCAAAATCACAGTATTTCTCCAGTTCAGCATACCAGATTGGATTATCGGGATCGGTTTCAATAGCTTTCAGCATAT
>DATAEX010000233.1:0-5976 GCA_036257765.1 Bacteroidales bacterium | reverse complement strand
CGGCTATTAGTTCCCTTTCACCCGGAGTTAAAGTATTGTCACTTCTGAGCAACGCTTCAGCCAGATCGTTCAGAGGTCCGGCCGTTTCCGGCCGGAATGCCATGAGTCCCCTGATCCCCGGAAAGTCATTGTTTAATTCGATATATGCCATTTCAGGTAGTAATATTTTTAGAATAGTATAATACAATAAAGCCTGCAAGAAATATAAATGAGAAGGCAAAGAGCGAATTACCATAACCTCCCAGCGAAGTCACCAGCCATCCGATAAAAAAAACTGCCGCTGTGGTGAAGATACGACCGGTATTAAAGCAAAATCCTGTTGCTGTTGCTCTTATGGAAACCGGAAATAACAGGGGTATATAGTATCCCAGCAGTCCCTGGCTGATTCCAAACAAAAACGAAAGAATGGCAATTTCGGGAAGAATCAGAATAGAGTACTCTGTGTTCCCCTTAAATAATAATATAGCCGTGATAAAACAGCCTCCAAAACAAAGCAGCATTGCTTTTCTTGTTCCCAATGCCCTGGAAACCCATCCCGAAAAAAATCCTCCCGCAAGTCCCCCCATTCCAAGTAGCATCATACCGAGGCTTCTTTCATCACCCGACAAGTTATCGTTTAACAGACTCTGGATCCAGGTCGGAAGCCATGAGAATACGGCCCACAGACCGATCAGCATGGAGCCGAAGATTATGGAACCATTTATAAGATTGATCCTGTTTCCTGCAACTTTAAACAGGCTGATCCCTTTTTCGGGCTGAAACCTTAAAGCTTTCCATTTTTCAGATTCCTTAACTGCCCAGAATGAGATTATGCCTATTGAAAGCGGAATTATTCCCATCATAAATCCTGTACGCCAGTCGGGTATATTATAGTTAATGGTACCTGACGAAATGATGCCTATAGGAAATCCTATTGATAACATTCCGACAAAAATGGCCCGGCTTTTTTCGGGCCATACTTCAGAAAGCAGTGTAGTGGTCAAAACCAGCGTTCCGCCAACGCCAAAACCGCTAAGAAGACGAAACAGCAACAGCAACTCCCATGAACGCACGAATGATATAAGTAAAGTAAATATTCCGAACAGGATTACGGCCATTGCAAGCGAACGTGATCTTCCGATTCTGTCGGCAATGATCCCCCAGCTGAATCCGCCTATAGTCCAGCCCGCGATATATATAGCACTGATGAGTGATCCGGCGTTGTTTATTTGCGCCTGGGATGCGCCGCTCATAAGATCGTCCGTGATTACCGGCAAATATACCGGCATGATGGTGGATACGCTTCCTGCCATGACATTCCCGGCCAGACAGGTTATAAACATAACCCATAGGCTGAAGCCGACAGAAGCCATTGTCCTGTAATTCTTACCGGTTATTTCTGCTATGATCATTGTCTAAAAGCTGGTCGAATAAAATGGAAACATAATATATTGCACCTATTGACGGGGAACCATACGCCTGGTACACCTGATTGTTGAAAATATTATTGCCGCCAAGCCTGATAATAAATTGCGGGATGCGATAACTAACCTGGGCGTCCATAACGGAATAGGCTTCGATGCGGCCCGGCCGGAGCTGGTTGAATGTTCCGTACCAGTCGAAAGCATCCTGCCATCTCCATGCAATGCTGAAGCCGATGTGGTCTGTAAGCGCCTGGTTTCCAAAAGTAACAGTTGAACGGAACGCAGGAGTATTGAATGCCGGTATGTCTTCGGGGTTGGCATTGAGAAGGTTCAGTTCAGCCCATGTAATGTTTCCTCCGAGAGTGAATTGACCGGGCAAAAGCCAGGTGAGGCCGAATGCAGCTCCCTGTGATGTGACCCTGTCCCCGGCGTTTGTATAAAGCTGAAACAGATGGCTGTCTCCGTTAAGCAGATCCATTGCTGCCTGCGGATTAACTTTCCCATCGTTGCCCAGTACAGGACTCTGAGGCTGCATTACCACCTGGTTCAATATAAAATCCCTGTAACTGCTGAAATAATAATTCAAATCAATCAGGAGCTTTTTCGCAATCAATGTCTTATAACCTATTTCAAAGGTCTGCACTCTTTCGGGCTTGATATAGGCAACGCTAGATTTTACAAGAAGGTCCTTGACCATCATGATAGCCTCCTGAGGTGTAGCGCCCTGTTCCATCGCGGCGCCGAAAGCCCCAAAGAAGGGGCCCAGTGAATTCGCAGTAAAGGAATTCTCATATACATTCATTCCCCTGCTGTTATCCGGTACACCTCCGAGGATGGTAATCGGCCCTGCATTCAGTTTAATATACTGGTCACCCGGAGTAGGATTACGAAATCCGGTCTGGTAAGAAGCCCTGAAATGATGATTGTCTGCAAGAGTATAAACCGCTGATGCGCGCGGCGTGAAGCGACCTTTGAAATTCTGGTTCTTATCATACCGGACGGAGCTGGTGAGCTTCAGCTTTTCATTTAACAGCGTTCTTGAAACTTGTACGAATACGCCACCTTCTTTGATAATGATTTTATTATTAACATCATCGAACAGCGTGCCGTTTGTGAACATATCGTACATCCTGAAATTGCCGCCGACAAGCAGATCGACGAATCTGATATTTCTGCTCAGATCATACTGGCCTTCGGCGTGATAGAATTTGCTTTGACTCAGAATTCCGGCTCCACTTAAACCCTGCACACCAATGAGGGAATCTTTTTTTGCATTGAAAGCGGCCGACCCGGGAATTAATCTTCCCATGTCGGCAAAAGTTCTTGCAGCTGTATGATCGGAAGCGGGTATTCCGGATATCAGTCCGTTAAATGCAGATGCATAACGGGTGAACCACATATCGTCTGCCTGGTTATCGGGAACCGTTTCGTCATTCAGATCACGTACCCAGGTTTTATTGATCAGTTGACCCAAAGCTTTGCCGTTGTACGAGTCCCTGGAATCTTCAATGTTTACATAAGCCCGTAAAAAATAGTCTTTTCCTTTAATCTCGGCCCGATGCTGTTCGAAGATAAAATTGTTCAGCTGGAATCGGTTACTGCCCGTATAAGCGGCGCGTCCCTGGTTAAAATTATACTGGTAAATAATCTCCATGTCTTTTCCCAGTCTGTAATGGAGAGCCCCGTTAAGTTTCAGGCTGTAAACATCATAATCCAGCAGGTAGCGTTCTTCATATCCGGTACGGGAAACACGGCCAATACCTTCCAGTACCCGGGCTTCATCGTCACCGTATATGTTCAGGGCATTCCGTGCAGGATTTTCATTGCCTCGTTGTTCCGGAGATGTACCCTGATCCACATCGGTATAATTGGTGGCAAACCAATCGAGACCACTGAACCATGATGCATTTACTTTGAAGGCAAACTTTTGGTTGATAGCTTTTGCATAACGGAACGACAGATCGTATAGGCCGGCCGGATCACTATAATTCTCACCTATATGATTGATACCTGCCCTTACCTGGGCACTGAGCCCCTGGTATTTAAACGGATCTTTTGATCGCATCATCAGGACGCCGTTAAAGGCTACGGGGCCATACAGCGCTGAAGCAGATCCAGGGATAAGTTCAATGCTTTCAACATCGGGTTCACTCATTCCGAAAAGATTTCCAACGGCAAAACTTAATCCGGGAGTCTGATTATCTACTCCGTCGATTAATTGTAAAAACCGTGCATTCCCTGTATCGTTGAAGCCACGTGTGTTGACTTGTCTGTAGGTAAGCCCGCTGGTTACCATTTCAATGGATTTTACATTTTGAAGGCCTTCATAAAAGCTGAACGAAGGTGTCTCGCGAATGGCGGTTGCATCCATTTTTTCAACGCTTACCGGCGAACGAAGGATGCTCTCGGGCACACGTGAGGCCGAAACCACTACTTCGTCCATAAGGACACCGGTTATGGTATCAGAAGGTACCTCACCGGTATCAGATGCTCTTGGCATCTGGGCCTGGGAACATAACGCATAAAACAAAATTGGAATTAGTAGTATAGTTCTCATATTAAAGGATTTGTATAATTAGGATATTTATATTGGTTGGTTTTTAAGGTGATCATAACCTTGTCGAAGCCGGTTGTATCCTGATGAAATCCGGCCCGCAAGGTTTTCGTAAAATACCGGATTAACGGGCGTAACCGCAGAGAGCCCGTCGACATAACGGTTATAAAGACAAAAAAGCGAAGCGATCAGCACAGTGTCATGGATTTCGATATCTGTTGCTCCCTCAGATTTTGCTTTTTCTATCAGCTCAGGTGTGACACTTTTGCCACCGGCTTGTACTTTTTCGGCAATTACAAGAAGGGCTTTCATTTTATCGCTGATCGGTGCTGTATGGATATCAGTTTTTAGCTTCGTGATAGTATCATCATCTCCCAGAAGAATTCGTGCAACCGCAGTATGCGCCATGTCGCAGAACCGGCAATCATTCCTGTATGAAACAAGAGCGGCGATCAGCTCACGTTCACCGGGCGTCAGGGTAGAAGGCCCTCGCAAAAGGATTTGCGTGAGCTCGCGTATAGGTTTGGCAGTATCAGGCCGGTATTCAAGTAATCCGGTAATTCCAGGCAAGTGTTCTTCAAGGGGAATGAATGGCATCCGGTTCTAAATTTGATTTAGAACACCAGCTTAATTAAATACTCATTAAAAAGAGATTAAAAGATGATTAAATCCGTTCTTCAGCTTACGGAAAAGGGATTGGTTGATCTGAACAGGCCGGTACGGGATTTTCTGCCTGAACTGGACATTGGACAGAGTGTAACTGTAAATAATCTTCTCACCCATACGGCAGGATTGCCCAATCCATTGCCCCTTAATGCCGGGGTTATTGAATAGAAAAACCCTTCCTGACAGGTCTCTGAGTACCTGTCAGGTTAGGGTTAGAAAACCAATACTTGATTTGTGAACGTACAAATTGTTTTAAGGCAAAAATTAACTTTTATTTTCTGGCATTGTTCCATGAATAGACCTTTAAAAAGCTAATCAATTATGAATCCAGTAGTTCATTTTGAAATGCCTGCCGATGACAGGGAACGTATGGCTGATTTTTATACCCGGGTATTTGGCTGGAAAACGCAGTTCTTCGGTGAGGACATGGGTAATTATGTAACTGTTACCACAACCGAAACTGATGCAAATGGCCGACCCGTTAATCCTGGTGCCATCAATGGTGGGTTTTATCCTAAAAGTGCCGATTTAGGGGATCAGCATCCTTCAATTGTCATTGGTGTTGATAATATTCAGGATTCAATTAAGAAAATTAAGGAAGCAGGGGGAAAAATTATTGCAGAACCGGTTCACATTCCGCAGGTTGGCGATTATGCTTCATTTTTTGATACGGAAGGAAATCGTGTCAGCATATTGCAACCATCCATGTAAGCACAAATGATCGCAAACTTACTGCCTGCAGGGCAGCCTATTTGGACGTGACTTCCTGCGTATTCAGAAAATCCAATATCCTGCTGTTTGTAATTTCAGATTGATCCATTGACAGAAAATGACCGGCATCCTGAATTATCCAGGTTTCAGCGTGCGGAATAAATTTATTGGCTTTTTCAATAATCGACTTTTTATTGATAATATCCTGATCGCCAATCAGCACTAAAACGGGCATTTTCAAAGTTTTTAATTCTTTCCGTTTGTATGGTTTAAATTTCATCAATAGTCTGTCATGGTCGGCAATTTTTGTTCCCTTGTGGAACTGATCAATATACAAAGTATCTATACGGGAAACATTTACCGACATTGATTTCAATGCATTTCCCAATCGCTCCCGGTTTGGATTAAGTGCGTAACTTATCGCAGATAATACTTTGGTACCGGGTTGTATGGGGCCGAAAGTCTGCAATGGGCTGAGCAGAATTAATTTTTCCACTCTGTTTTGTAGATGGAGGGCAAGATTAACGGCAAGCCATCCGCCCTTCGAAGCACCAATCAGTGTAAATTCATTAAGATCCAGTTTATCCAACACTTCAATATACCAACTGATAAGGTCTTCAAGGTTGCTTACTTCCCGGTTCA
>DATAEX010000466.1:0-3144 GCA_036257765.1 Bacteroidales bacterium | reverse complement strand
CCGTCAAACGATCGGATGAGCAATAACATATCATCCCTTTTCAGACTGTTGGACGTGGGGTTGTTAGGCGAACAGAGGAACATGATTCTGCTGTTTATATCAGCTGAGGTCATGAGCGCCGATGTATCAGGCTGATAATCTTTGTCAAGAAGAACTTCACGAAATTCTACATTATTTATATCGGCACAAACCTTATACATTCCGTATGTGGGCTTGATACTTATGATATTATCCCTGGAGGGTTCACAGAATGCTCTTATAAGCAGATCGATAGCTTCATCACTTCCATTACCAAGGAATATACATTCAGGTGGTACGCCTTTAATGGATGAGATCTTCTTTTTAAGTTTCAGCTGTTGCGGATCAGGGTAGCGGTTCAAAGGACTATTGAAAGGATTTTCATTAGCATCAAGAAAAACTGCTTCCTCGCCTCTGTACTCATCTCTCGCGGAGGAGTAGGGGACAAGTCCCTTAATATTTTTTCTTATGTGTTTATTTATATCGAACATACCGTATTATTTGATCCTTATTGCAACAGCATTTTTATGAGCAGTCAATGCTTCGGTCTCAGCCATTTTCATTATGGTACCTCCAATGTTCAAAAGGCCTTCACGACTTATTTGCTGAAAAGTGATTTTCTTTACGAAACTATCCAGATTAACGCCGTTGTATGATTTGGCATAGCCATTGGTTGGCAGCGTATGATTGGTACCGGAGGCGTAGTCTCCTGCGCTTTCTGTAGAATAATGACCAATAAATACCGAGCCTGCATTGATGACCATGCCGGATAATTCAGCGGCATTATCAGTAGATATTATCAAATGCTCGGGTGCATATTCATTCACCATTCCCATTATTTCGTCATAGCTCCTTAAGATGAAGCAACGGCTATGCAGCAGAGCTGCTTTTGCTATATCCTTCCGTGGAAGGTCCTCTACCTGACGGTTGATTTCGGCCAGAACTTCATTAGCCTTCATTTCAGTATAGCAGAAAAGTAAAACCTGGCTATCGGTGCCATGCTCAGCCTGGGATAGCAGATCGGCCGCTACAAATGAAGCGTTGGAAGATTCATCAGCAATCACTGCAAGCTCCGAAGGACCAGCCGGCATGTCTATGGCAACCATGCTCCGGGATAAGATCTGCTTCGCGGCGGTTACATATTGATTGCCTGGGCCGAAGATCTTATAAACTTTAGGGATGGTCGGGGTTCCAAATGCCATTGCAGCAATGGCCTGAGCCCCGCCAACCTTAAATACTTTTTTAATTCCTGTGTAGCGTGCAGCATAAAGAACTGCCGGATGAATGCTGCCGTTTGCTGATGGTGGCGTACACAGTATAGTTTCCGTGCAACCCGCGATTCGTGCCGGAATAGCCAGCATAAGTACAGTAGAAAACAAGGGAGCTGTTCCTCCGGGTATATAAAAGCCGACTTTTTCAATGGCAACTGCTTTTTGCCAGCAATCCACGCCGTGTGAAGTAATTACACGTTTGTTTGCGGATTCCTGCATACGATGGAAAGTTTCAATATTATCGCCGGCAATTTTTATTGCGCTTTTAAGTTCATCATCAATATTCTTTTCAGCCTCCGTGAATTCACTTTCTTCAACTTCAAACGACAATAGATTCACTTTATCGAACTTCCTCGTAAATTCTCTGACAGCTTTATCACCGTTTTTCCTGACCTCTTCAATTATAGGTAACACAGCTGAATCAATCTCAGCACTGTTTAACAAAGGCCTCTTTAACAGCTCGTCCCATTTTTCCCTTTCCGGATAAGTATAAATTTTCATATCAGGTTTCAAATGATCATTTTCTCTATTGGGATTACAAGAATTCCCTCTGCACCATATTCCTTTAGTTTTCCTATTATTTCCCAGAACTCATTCTCATTTACTACTGAATGTACCGAACTCCAGCCTTTTTCATACAGGGGAAGCACAGTAGGACTTTTCATTCCCGGCAGAAGCTTTACTATTTTTTCCAGATTTTCGTTGGGCGCATTAAGCAATATATATTTATTGTTTTTGGATCGGCGAACCGCCTGGAACCGGAACAAAAGATCACCGAGAATCTTTTTTCTTTTTGGGTTTAATTCCGGCGTAGCAATTACAACAGCTTCTGATCTCGTCACAACCTCGACTTCCTTAAGGCGGTTTGATATAAGGGTACTGCCTGTACTTACTATATCAAAAATTGCATCTGCCAATCCTATGCCGGGAGCTATTTCAACGGATCCGCTAATCTCATGAATTTCGGAATTCAGATCGTTCTCTTTTAAAAATTTTCCCAGTATTATCGGATATGATGTGGCAATGCGTTTATTGTTGAAATACGATAAACCATCGTAAACATCCGACTGTGGAATGGCGAGTGATAGCCGGCATTTTGCAAATCCAAGACGTTCCACTATTTCAACATTCCTTTCCCGTTCCATAACTTCGTTTTCTCCCACAATGCCGATATCGGCAACGGCATCGGCCACATATTGCGGAATATCATCATCGCGTAAGTATAATATTTCAACCGGAAAATTTTCACCAAGTGATATGAGTTTTCTTTTACTGTCCTGGTTATGCCTGATACCTGATTCCCTGATAAGCTCAAGCGATTTCTCGCTTAATCTGCCTTCTTTCTGGATTGCAATTTTGAGTTTTTCCATTGATGTTTAATTCGGGTACAAAAAAAAGGGTTTGCAGTATTGCAAACCCCGGAATATATTATCAGAGACACATACTGCCATTGTCCGTTTTACGGCTGATGATGGTGATGATGTGTCGTGTGGTATTTCATATTTATGATTTTGTTCTGCAAATATAAAACAACATAATTGTAAATGCAAATATCCGGCAATTAATATTTAAAATTTACCTCTGCCGTTATCTCTCCAGTAAAACCAGCGTCTCTAAATGATGGGTATGAGGAAGCATATCGAATGGCTGTATTCTGGTTACCTTATAAATTTCTGTCAGTTGTTTAAGGTCGAATGCAAGCGAAACCGGATTGCAGCTCAGGTAGATTACTTTAGAGGCGCCCGAAAAATTTATGGTCTTTTTAATTTCTATCAGAGTTCCTGAACGTGGCGGATCCAGTACGATAACATCAGGATTTTCCGTCTCGCTTAAATATTCCTGTGTAAATGTCTGC
>DATAEX010000230.1:0-9559 GCA_036257765.1 Bacteroidales bacterium | reverse complement strand
GAAATAAATTCACTGTGCCATATTGCACATCCCGATTACGGCCTGATAACGAATGTCGGTAAAGCACATCTTGAGGGTTTTGGAGGCATTGAAGGTGTTGCCCGGGCAAAGGGTGAACTGATCAGATATCTTATGGCCCATGAAAAAACCGTCTTCCTGAACGAAGGAAACAAATGGCTGGCCGATCAGGTGCCTGCCGGTTATCCTCATGTTATTCGCTATAATACCATCGGTGGTTTGGTTGCTACTGAGGTGTCCGTTGATCCTTACCTTTGCCTTACAGTTAAAAACGGGATCAATGCATTTATTAAAACTAATCTTGCAGGTGGTTACAATGCGGAAAACGTACTTGCAGCATGTGCGGTTGGACTTCATTTTGGTATATCCATGGAAAAAATAAAAGAGGCAATCTCTGAATATGAGCCACGAAATAACCGATCACAAATAATAAAAACAACTAAAAATACAATCTTCATGGATGCGTACAATGCTAACCCATCCAGTATGGCTGCTGCAATAGAGGAATTCCTGAAAAACACAAATAAAAGAAAAATGCTGATACTCGGCGAAATGCGTGAAGTGGGTGAAGCATCAGATGCAGAACATGCCGAAATTGTTGCAATGCTTAAAAGACATGGCATTAGTAATGCGTTTTGCATAGGCAAAGCGTTTGAAAAGTCAGCCTCCGATGCGGGTTACAAATACTCTCCGTCGGTTGAGCAGTTGAGTGAAATGCTGAAAGAAAACCCTCCCGAAGGATACTATATTATGGTAAAGGGTTCAAGAGGTAATAGGCTGGAAAAGATACTTCCGTATATTTAAAGAACGTTTGAAGAAGAAGTTTGAAGAGGAAGTTTGAAGAGTAAGTTTGAAATGGTTTGAAAAGAAGTTTGCTAAAGTTTGAAAAACAGTATCAAACAACTTCAAACAACTTCAAACAACTTCAAACCAATCTATCTTTCTATCATAAACGGATACCTGTAATCATCTGCCGGAAGAAATGTTTCTTTAACCGATCGTGGTGACAACCATCTCATAAGGTTCAATGCAGACCCTGCCTTATCGTTTGTACCTGATCCACGGCTTCCTCCGAACGGTTGCTGTCCAACAACTGCTCCGGTTGGTTTATCGTTAATATAGAAATTACCTGCTGCATTGAAGAGTTTACGTGACGCTAATTCAATAATTTCACGTTCCCGTGCAAATATTGATCCTGTAAGTGCGTAAATCGAAGTGCTGTCGCATATTTCAAGAGTTTCTACGAACTTCTTTGCAGGATATACATAAATGGTGAGAATAGGTCCGAAAAATTCCTCCTGCATGGCAAAGTACGCCGGATTATCGGTAAGTACGACAGTCGGCTCAATAAAATAGCCCGTTTTCTTATAGGTTTTACCTCCTGAAATAATCTTAGCCTGTTTTTCTCTCTTTACCCTGTCAATAACACGTTTAAGTTTTGTAAACGAGCCTTCGTCAATCACTGCATTGATGAAATTAGTGAAGTCTTCCGGCCCGCCCATTGAAAATGACGAAAGATCGGAGAGAAGCATTTCTTTTATTTTAGGCCAAAGGACGTCGGGAACATATACCCGTGACACAGCCGAACATTTCTGCCCCTGGTATTCAAATGCGCCACGCGATATGGCCGTAACTACCTGCCTTGTATCGGCTGATTCATGAACCATTACGAAATCCTTACCGCCGGTTTCACCAACTATCCTTGGATAGGTGCGGTAATTGTGAATGTTGTTACCAATGGTTTTCCATAGACCCTGAAACACCTCGGTGGATCCCGTATAGTGAATCCCTGCAAACGAAGGATGTGAAAGAATTACTTGCCCGGCAACGGGTCCGGAAGCAAATACCATGTTGATTACGCCATCAGGTAAACCGGCTTCCCTTAATAAATCCATAATTACTTTGGCAGAATAAATCTGTGCCTTCGACGGTTTCCATACCACAACATTACCAAGCATTGCCGGTGATGTAGGAAGATTTCCGGCTATCGAAGTAAAATTAAACGGCGTCAATGCGAAAACAAATCCTTCCAGCGGTCTCCAGTCCATTCTGTTCCACACACCTGGCGGAGAATAAGGTTGATATTTATAAATATCGGTCATGTATTTCACGTTGAACCTGAGGAAATCTGTCAGTTCACATGCGGCATCGATCTCGGCCTGAAAAATATTTTTGCTTTGGCCCAGCATGGTTGCAGCATTTATTTTAAGCCGGTAGGGACCTGAAAGAAGATCAGCAGCTTTTAAAAATACTGCTGCACGTTGTTCCCACGGAAGGGCTGCCCATGATTCACGGGCTTTAAGAGCTGCATCAATTGCTGCTGTAACTTCTTTTTCTCCTCCCTGATGAAAATGTCCCAACAGATGCTGATGATCATGTGGCGGATTTATATCTATTGTGCTTTTTGTCCGTATATCTTTCCCTCCAATAAACATGGGGATCTCTATAGGATTCTCACGGTATTCCCTGATCTGTTTTTTTAGTTCTTCGCGCTCTCTCGTTCCGGGTGCGTAGCTTAAAACAGGCTCATTATGGGGATCGGGTACATTAAAAAATCCTGAAGCTGGCATATTTAATTACTTTTTACAAAGTTATGAAAGGCTGTATGGCAAAAAAAATGATAATTATTAGTCGCTTACCGCGGTTGATTTAACTTTTATGTTAATAAGTTCATAAACAGGTTGCGTTTTTATGACAGGCTTGTTCGTAATTTTACACTGAAATTATTGGCTACATGAGCCTTTTACGGAAAATAGCGAAGCTGAAAACCTTTATAACGGATACCTGGGAAAAATCCCGGACCAGCCGGGCAGGAAAGACTTTGCGTAATAAGTATGTTTTCACTACATTATTATTTTTTATTTGGCTTTTATTTTTTGATCAGAATAATCTGGCAGAACGAAGGAAGAGCACAAGTGAGTATAATCAGCTGATTGAGGAAAAGAATTACTATTTAAAAAAAATTGAAGAAGACCGTAAACGCATCAATGAACTGAAAACGGATGCCGATAACCTTGAAAAATTTGCCCGCGAACAATATCTCATGAAAAAAGATGATGAGGATATTTTTATTATAGTCGATGAGTAGCTGAAGGTATTCAGTAGAATGTAAGCTTTATGGTTTTTAACTCCCCCTTTCAATTCTTCTTAATACGTGCAAAAGCTCCGGGGGGCTCCTTCTCTCAGGAACTTTGACATTCAAATCGTTTAATAATACAGTGACGGCTTTAGTGACCGGTTGTTTCGGAAAATGATTGATTGCAGAATAATTAAGAAATTTAATGATCCTGAATGCGTCGAACCACCTGAAAAACCTGTTGCGGAAAGTATCAGGTGAACCGGAGTTGCTGTTAATTTCCTCAATAGCTTCAGTGAAATGCATAATTTCAAGAAATTCCCTGATGCTCTTATCAAGATGACCGGTCAGATTTCTGATTACTGATGATTCAGACTTGTAAAATCGTGGGAACAATGAAAGGAATTGCCTCAACAATCTGAATGCCTCAGGATCGTATGTTGTCAATTCTAATCCTGTTTCCATATATTTATGTATTACAGGACCGGTACCGAAGGGAACCCTGAATGAATCGCGCGGAGAAGGTATAACACGTGTTGAATTAATTACCTCGAAATTTCCCAGGGGTACAATTTTATGAAGGAAATAAAAATCTTCTCCGCCTTTCCTTTTATTCATTCCGCCCTGGGCAGCATATATATCGGCTCTTACCCCGAAACATGATCCGACAGTATGAAAGGCATAAGGAAAACCCGAATACGCCAAATATAAATTCACATAGCGTAAATGAAGCTCATATTGAGCAATACCCTGGTATATTCTTTCCGGAAAGTTTATGCCGGAAACCGGATGTTCAAAGTAAATAGTAAAACCTTTTGTATCCGGTTTTAAGTTTATTGTTTCTTCTATAGCTGAAAAATAATCCGGATCGCAGATGCTGTCTGCATCGAATGAAAGTATAAAGCCCCTGCTTCTTCCCGTCTCATTAAAGCGCCTTATGGCCGCATCCATACCTATTTTCCGCGCCAGGCCAACTCCTGCGTCCTTATCCGGAAGTGTAACATTCAAAACAAAAAACTTCAGGGAATCGTCCTGATGCTGCCTGATCCACTCAAGAGATGCTATGGTGGTGTTACAATTACATTCAACAATGTTATCAGGTGCTTTCTCCGAAGCATTTACAATCATCAGCACTTCGGTATCACAAGAAGGCCGTGTGCATTTCCAAATAGATTCGAGAGTCTGAATAATATCAGGCTCACACAATACAGGAATTACAACAATAAAACCGATATTTCCTGAAGGAGGTTCGGATATTTCCGGGGTCTGCAGTTGATGTTTCTTCAGATAGGATGAGGCGAAATCCTTCATCGCCAGTCTGAATTACTTCTGTCCCTTTTCCTTATTATATTTTTCGTTAAGGCCTGCAATCACATTCTGAGTTATATCCAGGCTGTCATTAGCATAAAGCACGTTGTTGCCAAAAGATGTGGCGAGGACATACTTGTAATTAAACTCCGCGCTGTTTTCTTTCATATATTCCATTATGGCATTGATAACCTGCCTGTTCATCACTAACTGCTGTTCATTGATCTCATTGGTAAGATCCTGCTGAAGTCTCACCAGATCCTGCTCTTTTGCGATGAGCTGCCGTTGCAGGTTTTCTGCATCGGAACGGGTGATGAGCTGCCGCTGTACTTTATATTGAAAGTCGTTGACTTCTTTCTGATAAGCTTCCTGTCTTGATTTAAGTGTTGCGTCGGACGAGTTGAATTTAGTTTCGAGTTGACCTGAAAGATCCTTTGCCATGTTGAAATTACTTATGACTGAATCTATCTGTACATAATAAATATCGCTTCCTTTAATTGCACCTGCTGTGGGGCTGGTAACATTATTCTTTTGAGAAGATGTACCGATCCCGGTAAAATGAAGGATATACAGTGCAATAACTGCGAGAGCAAGCACTATATTTAAAATGATCAAATGAATTTTCATTACTGATAGTTTTATAACAGGGGAACAAATATAATAAGATGTTTGAAATTGTTTGATAAAGTTTGCAGGAGTTTGATATGGTTTGAGGTTTGGGGTTTGAAGTTTGAGGTCTGAAACCCGCTCCCTTGCTCCTCACATGACTAAAACCTGCAGCCTGCAGCTTATTCTAAAACTCGGGGCAGGGAACTTCGCCTTTTTTGTTTTTTCTGGGTAGTGCGAACTTTAAACTCAAGGA
This sequence comes from Bacteroidales bacterium, assembly GCA_036257765.1. GTDB lineage: Bacteria > Bacteroidota > Bacteroidia > Bacteroidales > UBA10428 > UBA5072. Next base: position 4,295 of record DATAEX010000230.1, on the reverse strand, counting down.
AGCCTCAAGAGAGCCCACAGCATGGCCTATCAGATTTGAAACTGTGACATCGTAGCTTAACCCTAAATTAAAGTTTCTTGTCCTGTAACCACCAAGAATAATAAATGCGTCACCGCGTTGTGAATTGAAAGGCGGGATACCTCGGTACCAGAGACCCAGCACAAAGGGATTTTTAAACCAATATACCCCTAGATCAAGCTGTGTATAAGGACCCTGCTTTTTAAATAGGAAAGCCAGTGTCATGGTTTCTTCATCCGGCTTTAAAAGTCTGCTTTTACGAACCAGCTCAACTCCGCCGAAAATAGAAGTTTTTATGGGTACCCGGCTTTTATCAGCGTATAATGAGACGTTGGGCATTAAGAGATGATCAACTGTAAATCCTCCCCAGACACGGTTTGAATATATCAGGGTAGAAAGTGCAAGGTCTACATCCCTTGTTTTATGCAGGCTTGCAGGAGGTATGGTGGGATCAGGATAATCATGGGATATTTCATCGATAAATACGAGTTTATCCCATGCCACTCCCGTTTCACGGTACGAAAAATACAGGCCCGGACGGCCATAAATTGTTTGTGTAATTTTAAAATTATAGGAATACTGAACTCCCAGGCTCAACGTTCCTAATTGGCCGCTTCCGGCAGCATCTTTGTAACCTAATATTCCAAAACCGCTGTTGAACTTTGAAAAATAATGATCATACGAAAAGCTGTAGGTCATGAAAGTAGATGGCAAGGCAAGCCACTGGTCGCGTGCATTCATGCAGATTCTGCTTCCTCCGGCCGCTCCGGCAAACGAAGGAGCTAAATATAACGGATTGGAATAGAATTGAGAAAATTGCGGGTCCTGGCAAACACCTTCAGAAACAATTAACCAGGCAGTCAGCACTAATATAAAAAGCCTGCGATGCATCACACTATTTTGAATAACCGGTTGAATTCAGGTATGATATTAATACGGAATTTTGGCCCTATTGGTTATGTTTAAGAACGATTAATAATTAACAGCTTTCAGGGTCGCTGAACAAGCACTGTAACATCTCCGGCATCAACATAAGGTTGACCGTTTGTAAATGTGGCCGTTACACGCCAAACATATACATCCTGTTTAACAGGTTCACCTTTAATAAATCCGTTCCAGCCTTTATTAACATCCTGCGATTCAAAGATGAGCTCACCCCATCGATTATAAATCTCCAGCTTGTACTTCTCAATTCCCTGGTTAAGTGGTCGAAAAACTCTTCGATTCGCGTCATTACCCTGTTCATAATATTCGTCAGCGGGACTGTCGGGAATTATTGAAATGGCATTCGGGAACCGCAATAAGCCGTGACCTTCAATTATGGCAGGCAGTGCTCCCGTCAGTGTATCCCAGCAGCCATATTCATTTTCAGCTCTGAGCGTTATATAATATGTTCCCGCTTCGTGGTATTCGTGCTGTGGTTGCCTTTCATTACTGGAAGTTCCATCATCGAAATTCCATTCAAATGCAACGGCATTGTACGTATTGTTGAAAAACTTGATCGGCGTTCCCGGTTCGGTCTGACTATTGAGCCATGCGAATTTTGGGTCGAAGTTGAAATTAACTATGGGACTGGGATATACCTGAATTGTTTTGTAATCCCAACTTGTTCCACCCGCACCGGTTACGGAAACACGCACAATATACATTCCGGCTGTGTCATAAGTTACAGGGTCAGGATTTTTTTCATCAGAACTCTGATTTTCGTAACCAAAATCCCATTGAAAGCTGTTTTCATCGGCATATTTTGAAGTTGATCCGAAATCAACTGTCAGCGGCATGCAACCTGAAATATCCGGGCCGATTTCAATTTTTGGCAATGGCGGTATAATTATGACATGATGCATGATCGTATCTGCACATTGAGGATGACTGGCATTGACCGCAGTCAGAATGACAGGAATCCTGTTTTCGTTATTTACTTCACCCCAGATATTGTAATTCTTAACAAAAGAAGCCTGCCTTTCATCAGAATATGATCCGTCTCCAAAATCCCATGAATAGTTCCATATAGACTGATTATTTGTTTGGTTATTAAATGTTACCTGAGTTATATCGGTTTCAGTATTGAAATCCTGTGCTTGCGGACTGGGCAGGAACTCGGCAAGTGGTTTTGGATAAATAGTAATCTGTTTAATCGTATCACTGCTGCAACCATTCGATGATACCGCACGGAATTCTACATTAAATGTTCTGTCTGATGAAGATTCATTTACAAACCTATAGGTAGGGTCCTCATAATTACTTATAACCTTACCGTCGATATACCAGTAATACTCATCTTCGTTAATAGCCGTGCCATTCAGGTTTATCTGCAGCGGACTGCAACCGTCCCATTCAGACGCATCAAAATCGGCTGTTACTCCAGGATAAACCTGCAAAGGTTTTACAACGGTATCAGAACAACTAAAATCTGTTGTAACAACAAGCATTATGTCTTGCTGTACAATATCAGTCTGGGTATTGTTAAAGACCTGAAATGGATTCTGAATGTCGCTGGTTTCACCATTATCGAAATCCCAGGCGTAATCAAGACTTGTTCCAATTGAATTTCCTGTAAACTGTACTTCAAAAGGAGGGCAGCCGACTGCATTCACAAAACTGAAATCAGCAAGCGGTTTCGGATGTATTGTTAACTGTCCTGTAATTGAACTGTCGCATCCATATTCAGAAGTTGCTGTAAGTTTTACGTTAAACAGCCGGTTACTTGTACGGCTAAAATTCTTATACGGATGTATTGGATCGATATCCGCAGATGTCGAACCGTCTCCAAATTCCCAATAAAAAGTAAGGGGAACGGAAGGTTCGGAATTATTAGTAAACCGAATTGGCGAAGGAAAGCAGACTTCCTGGTTGTCATAATCAAATGCCGCTATTACCTGGGAATGGATCATTATGGATTCTCTCCATGATGTGTCGCAACCCTGTGCATTTGTTACAGTCAGCTTAATTGTCCTGTTAAGATTCGTATTTCCGGTATTCGGATACGAATAATTAAATTCAGCAGTGCTCTTATCCTCATCATTAAAGCCGTCGCCCTGGTAATCCCAAAAATAATGGTTTATGGCTCCGGCTGAACTGTTTCTGTCAATTGTAAATAGTTCATCTGAACATGCTTCTGGTCTGTCCAGGTTGAATTTGGCATAAATGTAAGGATAGACTTCTATTTGTATGGATGTATCGTCAAAACATCCATATTGAGAAGTGGCTTCAAGCAAAATATTATGATTTGTTGAATTGACCGAATTATTATTATAAACATGCGGAGGTGGTGATGTCAGATTGGAAAACCTGCCATCGCCAAAGTTCCAGAAAAAGGTCGTACCATTAGTGATATTGGTCTGATTTACAAGGGGAACACTTAGGGGTTGACATCCTTCAAGAACACCCGGATCAAAGCTGGCATATATTTCAGGAAAAACTGTAATGGTATCTGCTTTCAGGGCTGAGCAGCCATGAATATTGCGGGTTCTCAGGACCATCGGGTATTTAACCGGAAGGCCCGATGTGTTTCTGTATAATGGTATATTTGGATCGGAAAAATTAAAGAGCGTGATGGAATCATCATCTGTATATTTCCAGGTAAACTCGCTTATGCCACCCGACGAGTAATTGTCCACTTTTATTTTGAAAGGAGAACAACTGTCTACCCTCTCTATTGCAAAATCTGCTGTCACTTTTGAAAAAATCTGTACTGTCCGGGTCACACTGCTGTCGCATCCCGCAAGGTTCATAACCGTCAGGTTAACATAATAAGTTGTGTCTTTCTCCGTGGAATTTTTATAATTACGGGGCGGCGGATTTTGGCTTGTGGAATAAGTCATATCGCCAAAATCCCACATATAATCCAGATTACGGCCCGTGGAATTATTAGCAAAGTTTATCGTTAGCGGATTACAGCCCTGATTGGGTGTGGTAAAATCAAAAGCTGCCACAACCCTCGGAAAAAGAAATACCGAACGCGAGACCGAATCGGCACATCCATAATTGTTAACAGCAGTCAGATCAATAAAGAATGTAGTATCATTGTCTGAATTATTCTGATAAATATGTTCAAGAGCCTCCGGAACAAATGTATAATATGTATCGCCATCGCCAAATCTCCAGTTGAATTCTTCACCGCCTTTTGATGTATTGGTAAATGATACGTTAAGCGGCGAACAATTATTGCTGTAATCGATAGCAAAATTGGCCTTAACAAAGGGATATATGGTAACCGTATCCTTCATGGTATCACTGCAAGTATAGTCAGAGGTGGTCATAAGCTCAACCGGGTA
>DATAEX010000220.1:0-3063 GCA_036257765.1 Bacteroidales bacterium | reverse complement strand
ATATGTTTCAAACGCCGTAAGATTAAGCTCCGACGGATCAGCTTCAACCTGCCCGAAGTCGGGATTTATGGTGTAATCGACCGTGAAATTGCTGCCAATGCCGAATTTACCATCAATACCAAATGCAATGGATGGATCATGACCATCAGAGAATGGATTTCCTTGCTCTGCTTCGTAAGTTTTCATCTTGCCAACCATGTAGGGCATAAATTCCGCCCTGCTTAATACCGGAAGGTTTTCCAAACCGTGTAGTTCACCGAAATGATAAAGTGCTCCGGCATGATCACGGGGAATCAGATTCCACTGATCCTCTTCGCCAAAGCGGTTGATCCAGCGCCACGAATGGAGTCCCCAGACCTGAACAGGCTCATTACTGTACCTTAACTGGCTCAGGGGGATGCGCATCTCGGCAATCCATCCGGAATCCATTTTTCCTACCTTCCCATCCCAAACGGGATTCCAGTTTAATTCCAACCCCTGAATGTTTCCACCCGACCAGTTATTGGTCAGAATAAGGTCGATCTTACTCCCTGCGGCGGTAATATTGAATTCAAATCCGGTACGGCGATCATGATAACTGTCAAAATTAACGCCAACAATGTCCCCAGAAAACTCGTCCCGGCGGGCCATGTGGCGGTCGATTTTTTCAGGCTCAGTATCATAACATTTGAAAGCGGCGTATATGTTTTCGTTGTCATAAAGTATTTTGATTTTAGTCTGCTGTGATGGCCTGTCACCTTCAGTCGGCAACTGCTGCCTGAAATCACCTCCCCATTCACCTTCGTTCCAGCAAACATCGTCAAGTACACCATCGATCTTTGGCTTGTTGGAAGTCCTCACTGTATTATACACCCTAGTTTCACCAGTAAATTTGGGTTTGCTTTCCTGAGCTTTTATCGGATTCAGTATTGTAAGTAAATAGGTAGAGATAAGAATAGTAAAGGGATGTCTCATGTAAAATAGTCGTTACTGTCTTGGATTAATGACGCAAATTTAAAATAAAAGCAACCGTTCCGTAAAAAATACGAGCCACTCTAAAAATAAATCGATCTAAATTTGGTTTATATAATAAACTAGTTTATATTTGTGACATATATTTAATTAAACCCTTTTTATATGGAAAACAATACGAATACGAATGAATTGAGTCCGGAAGCCAGCCTGAAGGTTATTTATGAAATGATCGTTTCGGCAAGGTCAAAAATTGGCAGGAACTATTTTTATTATCTGTTCTGGGGTTATCTGGTAGCATTCACAAGTCTGCTTGAATTTTTGCTTATCAGGATCGGTTATGAAAGGCACTATCTGGTATGGCCCGTATTAATGGTGGCAGGCGCACTGATTACGTTTCTTTTTTATATTAGATCGGCAAGAATGGTTACCAGTAAAACTTTTATCGGAACAACGATGGGTTTTTTATGGATAGGGTGGGCGATTAGCTTTACCATCCTTATTGTTTTTGTAAATCTGCGGCATGCCTTTGGGCTTATACTTCCTATGATAATGGCTATGTACGGTCTGGCAATATTTATTGCCGGCGGAATGGTGAATTTCAAACCACTGATTTTCGGTGCAGTGATAACATGGATAGCGTCAGTTGTATCATTTTTTCTGCCTTACCAGGTTCAACTTCTGATCCTTGCCGGAGCGCTGATCCTTTCACATATCATTCCCGGACATATTTTAAGAAATCAGAGCAAATCGTGAAACCATGTTTAAAGATCTCGATCCGCTTTTGCATTCCCAGTTGCGACTTTCGATCATCTCTTTATTAATAGGGGTAAAATCGGCCACTTTTACTTTTCTGCTTGAAAAGACCGGGGCTACCAGGGGAAATATAAGTGTACAGCTGAAAAAACTTGAAGAGGCAGGGTATATTGAAATCGACAAGTCGTTCCTGGATAATTATCCGCGAACAACATGCGAACTTACAGATAAGGGAATTGCAGCCTTCCGGAACTATGTGGACGCATTAAGGGACTATATTAGGAGTAAAGAGTAAGGAGTAGGGCGGTCTTGTTAGGGCCGCCCCCTGAGCATTTTATTTACAATCTGTAATTCTAAAATTTTCCGAACTTAAACGTTACCCCTCCCGAAAATCCCTGGAGAATGTCGGTTGGCACGTTGAACATAGGATCCTCAATGTCTACATCGGAAGTATAGCGGTAATATCCTCCTACACAAAACCTGAAAAATTTAGTCACATTTAATTCAACTTCAATTCCCGGTTCAATTACCATGAACGCATCAGAGGCTTCTGATTTATAATTATCATTCCAATTATCTTCATCGTTTACCGATACTACGGCCACACCACCTGCACCTATTAAAATAGGAAATGAAACATGAACAGGATATTTCGGCATAATTATAGGTTCGAAAAAGAATCCGCCATAGCCTCCTGCAAGACTTAAGTCCTGTCCGGTAGCAAAATCATATTTTACATCGTTGAAAAATCCTGCACCACCCAGTCCGAGAGTCATCATATGACCCATGATCAATCCTGCCCGCGCTCCAAAAACAAAGGCATCCCTGTCCTCGAGTTCGGTATATTTTATACTTATTGATCCGTAACCGCCGACGGCGTTATTATGACCCATTAAAGTCTGGATCTCATCTGAACTTCCTGAATCCATATCATGTTGTGCATAAGATATGCAGGTTATTGTCAGTGCTGTAAAAAGTACAATCAACTTTTTCATAATCTCAATTTGTTATTAGTTGTTAGAACTAGAATCTGTATTTTATTGAAATCCCAATACTGTTAAGATATACATTGAATATCTGGATGCTGGAGTATTCGAAATAGGGCTTGAAATCAAGGCCTACCATAACAGGGAATTCCGGAAACCTGTACTCTAAACCTACAAGGCCATCAAGTCCCAGCAGCGGCATGAACCTGTATTCGTCCAGTCCGTAAGTCCGGTTTAAAACCCTGTAACGGTCTGCATATCTGAATCCAGCGTGAGCCCCGTAACCATAGATGAAAAAAATATTTTCTGATAAATGTCCAAGAGCAGGCATAGTATGTTCTTTCAGAATTGTAATCTTTGCTCCTCTTCG
>DATAEX010000219.1:0-4168 GCA_036257765.1 Bacteroidales bacterium | reverse complement strand
GATACGTTCTTTCATACGTTACATTTGTAAAGGTCGATATTACAATTGGTAACCTGATTCGTGGTTACATTTGTAATATTAATAAAAAAATCGGATTTCTGGCATCGAGCGCAGATAAAGTTTATGCCTAGAGATCCGTAAGCACTGGTTTAGAATACTAAATAAATACTTAAATAAATCAGAATATTAATCTGGTTTTCAATAATATAAAAACCTAAAAATTAATTTTGAAAGTCAAACCAGGAATAAAATGAAATTTTATTTGAAGTTAAGCTTTTAAATATGTAATTACATAATTGGATATCAGTTAAATATAAGTCAAGTTTTGCCCTGGTTATATTTATGAAAACCTGATGTATACTGTTAATTTGGTTTTTAGACAGGGAATGAACCGTAAATAATATTTACGCTTTTGGGTATAATTCTGAATTCAATGGGTGAATGTCCGAGTGATTCTCCATCTGCCTCTAGGTGTATCAGGGGATCGGAATCGATAAGTACTTCTTTGCCCTTATATCCTGAGATTTTAGGATGATCAAGTATAGTTCCATCATAAAGCATTTTGAGGCTCATTATTACATCTCCTTTGCCTATCTTTCTAATGACGGTTATGTCAAACAAGCCGTCATCAGGTATGGCGTTTGGTGTCTGCATCATTCCCCCACCCGAAAACCTTCCGATCCCTATACTAATGGTAAAGACATCACCCTGAATGATCTTGCCGTCGATGGCAATGGAGGTGACTGTGTGCCTGTAAAACAACAGGCTTCTTAATAGATTTAAAAAGTAAATTGTTTTGCCTTTGTGTCCTTTATCCTTTTGCAGATTGGTTCTTCTGGTTACAACCGCATCAAAACCCAGACCTGCTATATTTATGAAATAGCGTGATTCTCTGTTAATACCGTGATAGTAAGTTACAATTCCTGAATCCTGCAACCGGCTTTTTCCCGCAGCAATTATTTTAACCGCTTCCTCATAATCCGTTGGAATACTAAACATCTTCCCCCAATCATTGCCTGTTCCAACTGTTATCATTCCCAGGTTTATATGAGTAGTAGGGCAAATGGTTTGGTTAAAAACGCCATTGACTACTTCATTCATCGTTCCGTCGCCTCCCACAGCAATTATTTTCCTAAATCCCTCCCTGATCCCTTCAATGGTCAGATCTATTGCGTGACGCCGCATGACAGTAAACCGGGAAACGTATTTAATACCGTATCTGTCCAGGAGCCCCGATATCTTATACCAGTCTTTTTTACCTTTCTCATGTCCTGCGTTGGGATTAACAACAATAAGCCACTCTTTTTCAGATACGGTTTGCCCTACCATGTTATGAAATTGTGTAATCAAAGTAAATATAACACTATTCAGAAAAAAACCCTCCCGGTGTCGCCGGGAGGGTTCAGGATTAAAATTCTTTCCGTACTGTTCGAATGATTATATCCGTTTAACATTCACTGCATTCAATCCTTTTTTGCCTTGCTGAAGTTCAAATTGCACCGTGTCGTCTTCCTTGATTTTGTCAATCAGACCGGATACGTGCACAAAATACTCGTTTCCGGATTCTGCATCCTTAATAAATCCAAATCCTTTGTTCTCATTAAAGAATTTTACTTTACCTTCTTTCATAGTATTAAATTAAAAATATTTAAAGCAAAGGTATAATTAATAATAAAATTATTTATACTGATTTTAAAAAAAAGCCGGAAAGTATATATTTGCGGACAAAAGCAATACTGTGAATAATAAGTTATTATACGTACTTTACCAACCCTATAAATGGCTTTTCTTTCTTCCATTTGCTGCTATTAACACGCTGATATTCGGTGTAATTGCGGTCATCGTTTCAACATTTATCAATCAGCGGGTGGGTAGCTATTTTGGTGGTGTGGTTTGGTCGCGTTTGAATGGTATTCTAACTCCCATGCTGGTTAATGTTACCGGAAGGGAGCATATTGATAGAAAAAAGTCTTACGTGATCATTTCAAACCATCAGAGTATTTACGATATCTTTCTCATATACGGCTGGCTCGGCATCGATATTAAATGGGTTATGAAAAAAGAACTGGCCAAAATTCCCGGGGTAGGATTTGGAAGCAAAAAGGTAGGACACATCTTTCTCGACAGGTCAAACAGTCGTGTGGCATTGGAATCTCTCAACAATGCCAAGCGACTTCTGGTGAATGGTACATCTGTTGTAATCTTCCCTGAAGGAACAAGAAGCAAAACCGGTATTCCGGGAAATTTTAAGAAAGGTGCATTTAAACTGGCCATTGACCTTGGCTTGCCCATTCTTCCCATTTCAATAATCGGAACAAAGAACATTCTGCCTACCGGCACAATAGATATCAGGCCAGGGAAAGTCCGGATGATCATCCATAAACCTATCGATATCACCGGTTATTCCGAGGAAAAAATAAAAGATCTTATGGATGAGGCTAAACGTACTATTGAACGACCTTTGCTGCCTCTGTATCATTCTCGTCCAATGCCAGCTTAAAGCTCCTCTTTCGGGCTATTACAGCGGTGATAATAATAGCTGCCAGAGAATAAAATACAAAAGCCGGTACAGGTAAGGGATCTCCTTTGGCATAGGAATGAAGTCCCGACAGATAATAATTGACGCCAAAATAGGTCATAATTACAGATAAAAAAGCCAGCACCGAGCCTAGATTAAATGCATAGGTACCTTTTAATCCGGGTACCATTCTCATATGCAGAACAAAGGCATACACAATTACGGTGACAAGTGCCCAGGTTTCTTTGGGATCCCAACCCCAGTAGCGTCCCCATGATTCATTTGCCCATACGGCGCCAAGAAATACTCCAATAGTAAGCAGATACAATCCCAATGTCAGAGCCATTTCAATGGTATTTGTAATCTCCAGGATGGTATATTTACTATATAGCCGGTTTTCATCGGTATAGAGGAACATCGTAAGAAGATTCACAAAGGCAAGCAGCGCTCCCATAGCCAGGAACCCATAACTTGCTGTTATTGTAGCCACATGAAGGATGAGCCAGTATGATTTCAAAACAGGAACCAGATTTGTGATCTGGGGATCCATCCAGCTGAGATGGGCAACAAATAATATAAGGAATGACAGTATACTTCCCACACCGAGTGTCAGTGATGACTTAAATGAAAATACAATTCCAGCAAGTGTTGCAGCCCATGCCACGTAAATAAGTGCTTCATACCCATTGCTCCACGGAGCATGTCCCGAAACGTACCATCTTAAACCTAAACCTGCAGTGTGAATGCAGAAAAGGATGATAATCAAAATCAATCCTGTAACCAAAGGAATTTTCAGTTTAAGTCTTCGAAAATACAAAGCCATGAAATGCAAAACAAGTAATAAGAATCCTATGATACCATATAACTTAGAAATTCTGGAAAATATATCGGACTTGTTAAGAAATATTTCAACAGATATTTTTCGTTCATTTGGACAAATGTCACCTGAAATCCTTTGTTGATACTTTGAAATAGCATTTAATACTTCTTCAGCGGGTTTCCAATTGCCAGTTGCCATAGCGCTACGGACTTCCTGTGTATAAAGTAATAAGGCATTATTGGTCAGAAGGGAATCCTTTGTTTGTAATTTATTAATAATTGCCTGTGGGTTATACCAGGTATGTGTACTGTCGCCCGGTACTGGAAAAATGCGAAGTAATTCACCGGTCAACAAGAGGTAACAAATATTTACCTTCTCATCGAGCTTAATGATTTCATTATCAAATCTGCTCCTCAATGCCGGCTTTTTACGAAAGGCCCTGGATACATGATCCTGTAAAAGATAGGTCTGGTTTGTGAAAAACGATGAGAACGAATGATATTTACTTTTAGTATTAAGTAAATCAAGTATTTCAGGATGTGATGCCTTAATTAATGGTTCGTACTGCCATTTTGATGGATCGCTTATCATTCCAAGGAACACCTGATCGGAATTCATGCCTTTATAGATATCCGACCGGATCAGTTTACGAAGGACTTCTGAACTTAATGTATTTACTGGTTCAATTCTTCCGCTGTTATCCTGTACAAGCAGACGGCCAAAAGAAGCTGCATGAATAGGATCGGGAGAAACAATAATATCCTGATTGTCAGATTGTGCAAAGACTCCGGTTGATCCCGAGAGAAATGCCAGTAAAATGACACAGACGG
>DATAEX010000210.1:0-2278 GCA_036257765.1 Bacteroidales bacterium | reverse complement strand
ATATTCAGGGAAGAATTCAAAAACCTGGATAGCGAGACCATTGCACTCCTTTGTAACAGAGAATACATGACTAAGTACAGAAAGGAGTTATACGCGATACAAAGGCAAATTGAAAGCAAATACAGATCGTTTGGTCAAAAGGCGATGGAACTTATTGCATTGCATGGATTGAATGTGGATGACTTCAACAGAAAGAGCGGCGGACCCGCAGGATTCTTTGCAAAAATAGCTTCCGGGGATTTTTCAGGTCCATCCGATGCAGTTTCCGAGGCTATTAGCATCAAAGAGAAATGGTATACCAGAACATCCGAGCTAAAGGTTGTAATAGAAAAACTAGCCACCAATGAATTGATTCCACTACTAAAACAATCCAAAGAATTCTATGACCAGAACGTCATTCAGGTGAACACTTCATCGGTAATTTTGAAGAATTTATACACCCTTGGAATTTTAATCGATCTCTCAAGGCTTTCTGATAGCTGGTGTTCAGAAAACAATACATTTCTGTTACCCGAAGCGCCGGTATTTCTTAGCCGGATCATTGACGGTAATGATACTCCTTTTATTTATGAGAAAGCCGGTTGCTGGTTTCATCATTTTATGATCGATGAATTCCAGGATACTTCAGTTTTACAATGGAGCAATTTCAAACCATTAATAAGTAACAGCCTTTCCCAGAATTTTGATAATCTCGCTGTCGGTGATATAAAACAATCGATTTACCGGTGGCGAAACAGTACCTGGGAAATACTCGAGAACAGGATAGGGAAAGACTTTCTTCCCGGCGTCATTAATCAGGTTACGCTCAATGAAAACCGCAGGTCAGGAGAAAACATCGTCAATTTTAATAATAGTTTTTTCACTCAGGCTGCACTGGTTTTACAGGAAGAATTCGAAAACAGGATGCTTGAGAATAATACGCCCCATGAATGGGAAATACAACCAATCACTGATCTGTATCGCCATCTTCGTCAGAATCCAGCCCGGGATGACAGGAACGCAGGTTATGTAAAGGTTCAGTTTATTGATACGGGAGATGAAAGTGATTTTTATGCTCAGGTAAATAATGAAGTGGTAACTATTCTGTACAGCTTGCTCGATAAAGGTTACCACATGAAGGATATAGCTATTCTTACACGAAAGAATAAAGAAGCAGCCGATCTGGCAGAATTTCTGCTTAATTATTCGGGAGAAGGAAGGCAGCCGTTCAGTGTAATTTCTGATGAAGCATTATTACTTGAGAGTTCCGTGGTTTTAAATACGCTCATTTCTCTGCTAAAACATTTGGTTGATCCGGCTGACCGGAATAATAATTATTACCTGGAGACAATAATTACAAATTATTTAAAGGGAAACAGGGAAGATTTTTGGATCACTCCTGAATTCATATGGGATAAGCAGCAAATTAAACTTCCTGAAAAATACCTTGAACTCGTTAAGGGCTTTAAATCCTATTCACTCAACGAAATTACCGAACAGCTAATCAGGGTTTTCGATCTTGACAAATATGAGGGCGAGATGGTTTACCTGATGGCTTTCAGGGATCTAATTCAGGAATATACCCGAAATCATAGCAGCAACATAACACGTTTCATTGAATTCTGGGATGAAATAGGAAGCAAAAGATCAGTTGCCGCTCCTGCCGGACAGGATGCTCTTCGTGTTATGACGCTGCATAAGTCAAAAGGCCTTGAATTTAAAATTACTATAGTTCCATATTGTACATGGGATCTCAATACTTTTGATAAGTCATTTCTATGGTGCAGGTCTGAAAGTGAACCGTTTAACAAACTACCCGTAATTCCCATAACCTTTACAAAAAAACTGGCAAAGACGATTTACTCGGAGGACTATTTCAGGGAGCTTCAAAAGCAGCTTGTCGATAATCTGAATCTGATGTATGTAGCGTTTACGAGGGCTCGCGAGGCACTTTATGTATTTTGCAGGGAAAGCAAAGGAATTAGTTTAGGAAATACATCTTCTCTTGTAAAAAAGGTGTTAAGTAATCATTATGAGTCAGGAGCAATTCCAAAAAATAAAAATGAAATAGCAGACAAGTCGTGCGAAATAATCAAATACCGGCAATCTCAGAAAACCGAGATTGCCACAAGATTAAAAATTGCCTTCCAGGGTAATCTGATCATTGATCCTGAAAAGAATAAACCCGCAAGACCAATTAGCGAAGGTCGGATCCTGCATGAGATATTCAACAGGATTAGCGTGCGTGATGATATAGTAAGGGCTGTTTCCCAGATGCACATACAGGGTAAAATTATGA